>JAGLWR010000018.1 GCA_023133315.1 Methanomicrobia archaeon
TTATTCTTTTAAATGGAAGCTTGGGATGTTCTATCTCTACTCCAATTTCCTTTAATTCGTTTTTACAGGTTTCGGATAATTTTTCCAGATCGTAAAGGATGAGGTTCTCCAGAATTTTCATAATGTCTTCTTCATCTTTTATAAACGCCATTTCCAGGTCTATGGCTGTTGACTCATTAAGATGTCTCCTCGTATTGTGTTCCTCTGCCCTGAAATACCATGTAATCTCAAATACTTTATCAAATCCTGCAGCCATCATCATTTCTTTATACAGTTGCGGACTTTGTGACAAATAAGCCTTTTTTTCGAAGTATTGAACAGAAAAAAGTTCGCTCCCCCCCTCGGACGCTGTAGAAATAATTTTTGGCGTGTGAATCTCAATGAAACTTTCCCTCAAAAGGAATTCTCTGGCATATTTCAATAATTCACTTCTTATTTTAAATATATTAAATATTTTCCTTTTCCTCAGGTCTAAAAACCTGTTATCCAGTCTCGTATCCATCTCCACATCTACTTTTTCTGCGGGGTCAAGAGGCAAGGGTGTCTCAGATTTATTGAGTAGTTTTATTTTTGAGGGCAAGTACTCACATTCAAAATCTTTTGCTTTACTATCCTTTTTTTCACATTCAACTTCAAGTACATCTTCTCTGTTCAGCGTTGATATCATCTTAAAGATATCTTTAGAAACTTTTTTCTTTGGAAGAACTATCTGGTGTAATCCTTCTCTATTTCTTAAAATCAGAAATTTTATCCCTCCCAAATCCCTGATTTCGTGTATCCAACCTCTAAGTAACATTTTGATCACTCAAATACTGTTTTTATATTTTTTTTTGTTATTTTTCTTATTACGTTTTCAACTATCGATATTTCTGCGGGCATCTTGTCTTTTGATATTTTATCTATTCTTATTCTATTTATTATTTCTCCAGATACGGGATAAACGATGTCTATCCCACTTATTCTGGCAGGATAAATTAACTCATCTACAAGGTTTTTCAGATCGTCCGTATCTCCTATGACCCTTATTCTTTTGTTAAACTTTCTTCTCAGTATTCTAATAATTTTTCCTCCTTTACCTATTACGCTTCCGACGTCTCCTTTACCAACAATCATTACTATTAACCCACCGGATTCAACAGATTTTTTAAATGTTATATCACCAAGATTGTAATTCCTGTTAATATTATACAGTGTTCTGGCTAACTCTATATCTAAATTTGTTATTTCCTCTTTTTTTAACTTCTCCTTACATACCTTACAGAGTGTGTTACTTCTAAGGCATGTGTCGCAAATAGGCATTTTCATCTTTGCCACCTGTAGTTTTATATTTTATTGAGATAAGCATATAAAAAATTTTTCTATCTCTTGGAAATATAGCTTTGCGAATCCAATTGACCGAAAGGTTTTTATATAAGTAGTTAGTTTTTGTGTATATGAAAACTAAGTGTTTAGAAAAGGTGATGCTATGATAAAAAAAATTTGTATAGTAGGGCTTGTGATATGCTGTGTAATCCTCAGCGGATGCACAATTAGGACGAAAAACGGAGATTTGTACATAAACGTTGACGATAGAAGGGAAACAAAGACGTACCATTCTGTAGAAAAACAGCTGCTCGATAAAGATACATTCTGGATAGAGATAGACGTAGGAGATGTAGATATCGGTCTTTCCAGTGAATCTCTCTACGATCTCTCTACAATAGTGAAGTACAGGAAGGGAGATTCTCCTAAAGCCCCAAAAATAGATGTTTTGAGGGATAAAATACGATTTTCTGTGGATGTTGGCAAGATAAGTGGTACGATAGCAGAGAGTTTTAATGCTGTAAAGCTTGAGATGGGTGTAGGAGATGCAGAGCTTTTCTTGAGTTCTGGAAGTTTTGAAAATATAGATGTTGATATGGGGGTAGGAAATGTGGATGTATTCCTCCCTGAAAAAGGTGAGGGAACGGTGATCGTAGAAGTGGGCACAGGAAATGTAAAAATTGTGGTATCTAAAAATACAGGATATCTGCTCCACTACGACGTGGGCATAGGTGCCTTTTCTATCAATGTAGAGAATAGCATGATAGAAAAAGGGACGGTTAGAATAAACCCAGAGAAGGAGGTAACATACGAAATCTGGGTAGAAATTGGAATAGGACATATAGAGGTGAGCGAATGAAATTTGTAGATAGAGTAAAAAATGTGATTTTTTCACCCAGGGCTGCGTTTCAGAATATACTTGCAGAAGGATTTTCTATGACGGAGCCTGTGGGAATAATTCTTGGAATAAGCTTTATTAACGCACTTCTTTTCGGAATAGGACTTATTCGGGGCTCTAATGTGGTTGCCGATTTTCTTTCCGAAAGGGTACATATATACCCTGATGTTGTGCATTGGGAGATCGATATTTCCGGATTTACAGGGTTCATACTCGCGATAGCTGTAGGAGTAGCTGTAGTATACACGATATACTCTCTCGTCCCATGGATTATCACTGCGGGGATAGGCCACATAACAGCAAAACATGTGTTCAAGGGTCTGGGCGATTTTGAGTCCCTTTTATGCACGTTTGGATACTCACACATTGCTGCGCTCTCTTATACCTTCGGGCTTGTGGTATTTGTTCTCGCTCCCGTGACGGGATTCTTTGTACTCATCGCAATGGGCATAGCTCATTTCCTCTGGTCTATCGTTCTGAGAACGTTAGCGGTGAGCGAGGTATATGGACTGGATACAGGGAGATCATTTCTCTGCGTGATAGTGCCGCATCTGCTCCTGCTGGTATTTGGTCTCTTGATGTCGGGAATCCCATTTTTCTTCTTTAAGTGGTATTAATGGTATCGATATCGAAAAGAGACACGCTGAAGGCAATGGCAGCACTATATTCTCTGACAAACGAGACGAGGTTAAAGATAATTGAACTCCTCCTTCAAAGATACAGAGTAGGGATGACCCCTTCTGCAATAGCTAAGGTACTGGATCTGAGCTTACCGACTGTCACAAAGCACCTTGAGATACTTGAAGAGGCAGGACTGGTAAACTATGTCTATACAAGGGGCGGCACCCCTTCCAAGCTGTATAAGATAACAGATCTGTACCTTACTATTCAGATAGATCTCTCAAAGTTTGTAAAAGCGTTCAATAGATCGGAATTGGAACGAATGGCTGCTAATTATGTACAGAAAAAAATGGAAACTAACTTGCCCAGGAACATTACGATAAATGACATAAAAAGTGCTCTAAAGACAGATCAAGACACAGCATATGTCGTGTACGAGTACGTTAATGAAAAGAAGATCGATCTCATAGTAAAACCAATAGCGTCAATGATCCTGGATGTTCTAGAGAGAGAAGACAAAAAAAGTGTGAGTATACAGGAATTGAAAGAGATAAATGCAGACGAATACTGGATAGAGATTGCGTGCAGACACATTCAGAATAAGGGCATATACACGTACAGAAATAAAGAGCTTGTGAGAGTGGAAATCGAGTAATCCTAAAAGATTTAATTTTTTTCTTTTTTCCGATTATTATATTTTTTTCTTAAATCTTATCTTCTCATTCTCTATGCAACTTATTGAATCTCTCTGCATAAAAAATTTTTCTTCATACAGAAAAGATCGGAAAAACTGTGGAGTACAACACCAGTTTCGAAACCTCTTTAAAGATAAACCTCCCAAAGAAGATATGATTGTTCACACCGCAGACTCTCATCTGGGGATCACACGATACTTTAAAATAGACCCCGAAACAGGATTGAATATTCGTCTCCTGGATTTCTGTTATGCGTTCAGGGAAGTTATAGATTTTGTGGTAGAGAACAAGCCTGAACTCTTTTTGATATCAGGAGATCTATTCGATAAGGTCAATCCAACAAATTTTACCAGAAAATTTGTTCAAAAAGAATTTTTCAGAGTCTCTGAACTCAAAGTAGATACGTTCATAATACCAGGGAATCATGAAACTCCGAGAACGAGGGGTGTAACAAATCCACTGGCACTTTATATGTCTATCCCCCATATATTTGTAGGATTAAAGCCGTTTGAGAAAAAGATAGGAGAGTATAAAATATATGGCATTCCCTATACCGAGAATCCGGAAAATCATATAAAAAAACCTGAAAAAGGGTATAAAAATATTTTAATGCTTCACACAACGGTAGAAGGCTCAAAACTTTCAAGCGAACGATACATGTCGTTTGATGAGAGTTCCATTCTTCCTTCACAGGTCCCTGAGTATGAATATATTGCGCTTGGACACATCCATAAGTTTCAGATATTAAAAGAAAGATTTGTTTATCCAGGGTCTCTGGAAAGATATGATTTTTCTGAGAGAGATGATGACAAGGGATTTGTCGTTATTGACGAGGACATAGAGTTTGTAAAAACAACAACAAGAGAGATGATCAATTTTGATATCTCGTGTGAAAACAAAACAGGATTTGAGATCACGGAGGAAGCGTTGGAAACGCTTGAAGAGGTAGATGAAAAGATAATAAGAGATACACTTGAAGGAAATCTGCCTGCAGCCGATAAAAAGAACATAAACTATCAGAAAATCAGGGAAAAGGCAAACTCTGCGTTATATTTTATTTTAAAAGACATGACAACTTCTGAAAAGATTCCCGATTTTAGAGAAGAAAAACTTCTTTTTTCTCCAAAAAAAGAGCTGAAGAATTATCTTGAAACATCAAACCAATCTTTTGTGTATGAAGCAGGAACTAAGATTATAGACGAGGTGCGGGGAGTTTGATTATCGAAAAAATATCCATGTACAACTTCAAAAAATACAAAAAAGCGGATATAGATTTCAGAAGGAGTGTCATGGGCATATTTGGGAACAACGGGGCTGGCAAATCCACAATCTTTGATGGTATAACGTGGGCACTGTATGGGAAAACCCAGGCTACAGAACTCTCTGGCCTTAATCAGGAAGATCTTATAAGAGATGGAGAAGATCAGATGGGTGTGGAACTTCTTTTTTCTTTGGACGGAAATAAATATAGAGTTTCGAGATATCTCGATAAAAGAGGAGTCAATGCTAAGCTATGGATGAATAACAGGGTTCAGGTTACAAAAACGAGGGAAGTTGGAGAGATGGTAGAAAAGATACTTGGTTTAGACTCCAAAGCGTTTGTGGCATCTTCGTTTATAAGGCAGAAAGAGATAGATCTTCTCAGCTCTAAAAGACCCTCCGAGAGAAGAGGTATCATTAACAGACTTTTCAATCTCAAAATCTATGAAAAATTTGAGAAATCTGCCAAAGAAAAGAAAAAAATTGGAGAATTTGAGATAAAGTCCCTTTCTGGAAAAAAAGAGATATTTGAAAAAGAGGTAGAACAGGTTAATGTTCTTATCGAAGAGGAAAAAATACTGCAAAAAAAAGTCAGTGAAATTCTCGATGAATACAAGAGCTCCAAGGCCAATTTGGAGAGGAAAGAGAAAGAACTAAAAATTCTGGAGGAAGAAAAGAGGATATATGATGAAAATCTTAAAAAAAGTGAGGTGTTATCCGAAAAACTTAAATCGCAGAAAAAATACTTGGAAGTTCTTAATAAAGATTTAGAATATATAAAGAGTGCGGAGGAAGAATATAAGAAGAAAATCCCGGAATACAAAAAGTATAAAGAGCTTAAACAATATTTTAAGGAAGTAGAACTGAAAAGAGACACGCATACACGATTGAAAAATCAGTTAAATATTGAAGAGAATACGCTGGAAACGAGTCTTAAAAATATTGTGTCGAATATAGAAAAGCTGCAGAAAACCATAAGAGATAACACGGACAGGATAAAAAATTTTGAGGAAATGGTAAAAGAACTTCCCGAAATCAGAAAAAAAATTAAGCCTTATAAAGAATTAAAACTTAAAATTGGAGAATACGAAGGGGGAATCGAAAAAATAATGAAAAAAGTAAATACCATCGAACAGCACCTGATAAAATACAATACAGAAAAAAATACTCTTTTAAATGATCTCAAGGAGATCGAAGGAGTTGGTATTGGCAAAAAATGTCCTCTTTGTAAAAGAGAGCTCGATGAGAAACATTATACGACGTTGACATCTGAATATCAAGAAAAAATCAAGGAAAAGGATGCAACTATCTCTCGAATTTCTAGGACAAAAGAAAAAGCTCTGGAACTTTTAAATGAAAAGAAACAAGAGTTCAATACATTAAAATTAGATCTTCGGAATATAGAGCATCTGCGTGAGAAAGAAAATGAATTGAGTATCTATGAATCAAATATTACAAGAACAAAAAAAGAAACAGAGAAATTAGAAAATAATACAGAAGAGCTGAAAAAAGAAAAAGAAAAGCTTATAAGTGAAAAAAATGCAAAAATTGAGAAAATAAAAGGAGATATAAAAGAAATGGGCTTTGAAGAAGAAGAATATGCACGATTAAAAAGAGTACTGGAAGAAAGAGAAAAAATTGAAAGAGAATTTTCTGCACTTAAGGAAAAAATCTCAAAAAAAGGTGAGATAGAGAATAGAATCTCTGTTCTTAACCAAGAAATAGAAAAAATTAACGAGTTTCTTCAGGAAGTTTATGATATTTTAGAAAGAAAAAAAGGAGATGCTGAGAAATATGGGGCGTTAAAAAAAGGATTGGGGGACGTAAGAAAAATACATTTCGAAGTTTCGGAACGATATACCGCAAAATCTACAGAGCTGAAATCTCTTCAAGGAAGAATAGAAGAATTGGAAAGTAAGAAAAAAGAATTAAAAGATATAGAAATTAAAATAAAGCAGGAAGAGAGAAAGGTGAGGGGGTATTCCATTCTTTCTGAAGCTTTTGCCAGTATACCTGCCAGTATTCAAAACAGATTAAAACCGAGGATAGCGTTAGAAACATCCCGATTGGTAGATGAGATGACCGAGGGTAAGTACAGTGAGATAGAGCTGGATGAGGATTACGGGATATTCGTTGGATATGATAATGATGTGTATCCTGTCTCACGATTTTCCGGAGGAGAAAAAGATCTTATAAATCTTTCCCTGAGAATTGCGATCTCGCGGGTTCTGGTTTCGTTATCATCTGAACATGGATTTTCTCACATACGATCTCTTTTTCTCGATGAAGTTTTTTCAAGTCTGGACTCCGGGAAGAGGCAGACTCTATTAAAAGCATTGTATAGGTTACAGAACCATTTTGAACAGATATTAATTATCACGCATGTGGAAGATATAAAAACGTCCGTGCCGTATGCTATATATATAGAGGAATTGGATGGATATAGTGTTGTGAAGAGTGTTTGAATGTTCGATATAAAAAAATTTGACATTGAGATAAACCGAAAGGAAGAAAAGTATATCTATAAAAGAAACGGAATTGAAAAGGTAGTCTTTGGAGAAAAGATAATTTTCGATTTATTTCCAATAATATCTTCAGGCATATCTAACTATTTAGAGCTAAAGCTCAAAAATCCCTTAGTTATAGCATCTAGTAGTAAAATAAAACTTAAGATAACTGCTCCCTACGATATAGAAGCCAGAGCATTAAAAAGAAAAGAATGGATTTCCATAGAGACGATAAATATCCAGAAAGAGAAATATACTCTTTATGGACCCGTAGAGTCGGGTGTTCTTTGTAGATATTTCGAATCAGAGTTCGGTGAGAAAAAAGATAAGGCCATCTTAAATTTGAAAATAGAAAACCAGACAAAAGAATGGCAGGAGATTAAGAAAATAGTTTTTCCAGCCAATTTTCATCTATCTTATGATAAAAAAGTTTATTATCCTTCACTTGAGCTAACTTTAAATGCCTTAGGGCTGACAATATCAAAATCTGAGGCAGTAAAAGGTTTAAAGATTGAAAGATTTATAAAAGATCTTGGTGTTCAGAAAAAATATACTATGGTATGGGGATACTGATGATAGACCTTGGAAACCTTATTGAAGAAATACAAAATAAAGAGCTATTCGGGCGCAGCATAAGCACGTGGATACTGTCCCTGATAATTTTGATTATCGGAGTTTTTCTAGCACGGTTTTTCTCGCACTTGGTATGGAAATGGAGCAAGAAAAGGTTAGATAAACATGGGCAGGATCTATTCAAAAAGATAATTTACTACTTTGTCATAATAATCTTTGTGATGATGGCTTTAAACAATTTAGGGGTTGAGTTTTCGGGATTACTTGTCGCGGGAGGAGTTCTTGGCATAGTACTTGGATTTGCCAGTCAAACAGTAGTCTCCAATCTCATCTCGGGAATCTTCATGTATTTTGACAAGCCTTTAAAGATCGGAGATTATGTTGTAATAGAAGATATAAGTGGGGTAGTTACAGAGATTGATATCTTATCAACAAGAATAAGAACGTGGGAGGGTAATCTTATCAGGATCCCAAATGAAAAACTCTTCAACTCCATAATAGAAAATAGGGTTTCTAACGAGGTCAGAAGGATTGAGTTAGGTGTAGGGATAGCCTATAGAGAGGAGATGGATAAGGCTATAACTGTTATAAAAAAAGTTGTTGATGATCATAGATATGTTCTTGTAGAACCAGCTCCCCTCATATTCGTAAATGCGCTGGGAGATTCATCTGTTAACCTCGTGATAAAGGCATGGGCACCCAATGACTATGCGTATCAAACACAGATAAGTCTCTTGAAACTGATAAAACAAGCGTTGGACAAAGAGGGAATAGAGATACCATTCCCACAGAGAGACATCTGGATAAGAAAAAAATAAATACTAAAAAATTGCACAAGCTTTGTTATGGTGGTTTTATGTATACCGAAGGGCTGACAGAGAATAGAATTCTTTTGCTTCAAGAACTTTCAAAGAATCCTTATCTCACGAATAGAGATCTTATGAAGGTTGCAGGATTCAAAGATAGAACGTATCCGACAATAGCTAAAAAAAGCCTTACAGAAAAGGGGTATCTTGTAGAGAATAATTTCGAGGTTGATTACGGTAAACTCTGCAGAAATAAGATAGATATGCTCTACGCGTTCATAGTTTTTAGTGGTGGCGATGAATATTTACAAAAAATTCTTGAGAATATTGGATCGTATAGAGAATCTCTTTCTTTAGTCGAGACCTGTTTTTCTTCGTACTTAGTAAGTTTTTACAGCGACAATAATAAAAAAATACAGGAAATACTGGATTATCTTGTGGATAGAAGTATTTTACACAGTTATATTATCTTTAAAAGGTATCATAAAAATTATTGGAGATACCCTGTTTTTATTAAAGATAACGGAGTTCCTGCTCTCTCTGTTCCCAGTTTTGATAATCTTTTAAAAGATAGGGAAATACCAGATTTAGATCTCGGAAAATGTGAGAAGAGATTGTCCTTTATGGACCTGAGAATCATAAATCATTTCCAGGCAGGAAACTTTAACTGCAACCTGGCAAGGATACAGAAATATGAAAAAGAACAGGGGAATCCTTTTTCTTATTTTAAATTAAAAGAAACCCTGAGAACCCTGATAGAAAGAGGCATAATAGAAAAAAAGCCGTATATATTCCCCTTTCCGTATAAAGAGTGTTATAAGTTTATTCTATGCCTGAGAGCCGATACTTTTGAGAACACTCAAAGAATAATTTTTAATTTAGGAGAAGAAACAAGGATATTCGAAAAAATTACTTACGTTTCTTCTCCGGATGAGAAAAAAAGGTTCGGTTTTCTAGAATGTGTCACCTCACCACTTTTTTTTATAAAATTAATGAGAAATCTGGACACATACAACGAAATAGTTGAGAAAAGAGTGTATATACTAATGAATTGTTCAAAATCGCTTCCAAAAAAAGGAATTCCATTAGAGTATTACGATCTGAAAATGCAGGAACTGCATTTTCCCTTCGATAAATTCTTTCACAAGCTGAGGAAGACGATAGAATGTAATGAAGATAGAGGATTTCTTGATAAAAAACGGTCCCCAAAAAAGTTTTTATCTAAAAAATAAAAGGAATGTTTTTGATGAGAGCATATATTCCAAGCTCAGTTAAAAATTCCGTCGTTTTCGCCACCTATGCCTTGAGGAAGTATACCCCCAATATCTAGAACGAATAGTTCGAACATATCTTCACCTATTAGTCTCGATACGACGATATATTTATAATCTCTCATACCCTAAAAGATCAACAATGGAGCTAAAAAAGGATCTGACCCCCCAAAAGATAAAATTGCTGGAAAATCTGGAAAAAAGCCCGTATATGACTGACAGAGAGCTAGCTGAGGCTGTAGGGTACAGTTACAAATGTTCCGTCGTGAAACTGAAAAATTTTTTAGAGGATATAGGGTACATTTCACCTCCTTTTTATCAGATAGATTATGGAAAGCTTGCCAAAAATAAACTGAGCCTTGTAAATGCTGTGATAATGTTTGATGGTGATTATGCATATATAAGGGATCTTTTGAGCTTGATAGAAAGCTACCACACAATTTATCCAGTAGTAGAACAGGACTATCCCGTATATTTGATCTCTTTTTTTGTTACAGAAGAAGGAAAAATAAGAGAGATATTAGAGTATCTCAGAAAAAAAAGAGTAATCCTCTATTATGAATTATTTAAATACAACTTCAGATGGCATTTTGTGTACCCCACGTTCTCGATCAAAAAAGATCCCGATCTCTCTACCCCAAATTTTGAGGATCTTTTTGCAGAGACAGAGATTCCTGATATAGAGTATGGAAAGTACGAAGGATATCTGGATTTTTGCGACACCAGAATGGTCATGCATCTCGAGGTGGGAACAGGAACTCTCACCAAAATTCAAAAATATGAGCATGAAAAGTTTGGGAATTCTTTTTCATACCTTCAATTAAAAAATAGTTATAAAAAACTTACAAAAAAAAGAATAGCAATCAAATATTATGATATTCGACCCGTCCCGAATAAAAAATGTCACAGAGGATTGGTACTGATAAGATGCGATGATTTTGAGATGACAAAGAGACTCGTTTTCAATGTTGGAAAAGGTAAAAGAGTACTGGAAAAAATTACATACTGGAAATCGGGGGATGAAAAGAGAGAGTATGGTGTCATTCAGTTTTTCTATGATTCGGTGTTCTTTACAAAATTTCTTATGGGAATAGACAATATTAAAGAAATAATAGAGAAGAAAATGTTTTTTCTGAGGACTTTTCCTACACGTTACTGGAAAAATCAGAGTGTTTCTATGGAATATTATGACCTGAAAAAACAGGAACTTCATTTTCCTTACGACAAATTTTTTGAGGCTGTGAAAAGTAAGGTGGATCAAGATACCGATAACGGAGTTTTAGATAAGAAGATCGGACTATGAGATAATTTTTAAAGGTAAAGAAAATAAGATATGTATGAAAGAAAAGAAAAAAGATCTCGTCACCTGTCCCAAATGTAAGTTCACATTCAGTAAAAGTTATTCGAGAGTAGTTTCCTGTAAAGGCTGTCCACAATCTGTTACCCACTGTGCATTCATAAAATGTCCGAAATGCGGACATGAGTTTTATGGTCGAAACGTTCGTTCCACCGTGTCCCTTAAAAATTAAGAAAGAAAAGAAAAGATAGGTGAAAGCAATGAAAAAAATTGCAACCGGATTGATTCTCCTAATGGTCCTGGCAGTGATATCCGTCTATGCCGAAGATAATTCCACGACAAACGTAGAAAGAATGGATAATTCGAAAATAAAAGCGGAAAGAATGATAAATCTCTGTGAAAAGGCGCAGGGAAAACTAGGTTCTATCTTGGACAGGATAGAAAACAAGGAAGCCGAGAAATTATTCAACGATGGAAGTAAAGAATTAGAGAAAGCACAAAGCTTTTATGAGAAGGAACAGTACGATAAAGCGATAGAAAACTGTTTAGAGGCGATGCATACGTTCAGAGAATGCGCCGCGCTGATAAGAGAAGGAACTAGTGAAAGAGCAAAAGAGAGAATTGAAGGGCAGATTGAAAGAATAGGAAGCTACATATCAAAAATAAAGGAAAGAACAGAGAATGAAGCTGTTATAGCTCTGCTGAATGATGCAGAATCTCATTTAGATGCAGCAAGAACGTATTTGGAAAATGGAGAGATAAGAAAAGCAGAATCAGAGATTCAAAAAGCGATAAATATATTAAGAAATTTGAAAGAGGCATGGGAAGACGGATATCAGGAAAAAATAAAGCAAAGGCTCGAGAAACTCAATGAGACTGCAAAAAGAAGGATACAATTCTATGAACAGGCATTAGATACTCTTAGAGATGAGGGATACGATGTGCAAGATCTCGAAAGAGATCTTGAAAAAATAAAAAATGATCTAGGTGATATCACCTCATTGATAAATGAAGGAAAATACAAGGAAGCTTTACCAGAAATAAGAGAACTTTGCAGAGAGATGCAGGAATTCCAGGAAAACCTTAGGAGAATTAGAAATGAATCTTAAAATTTTCTTTTTTTTAATTTTTTTTATGCTACCTTTTTTAAACGGAGAAGAAACTCTGGAGTTAAGTATAACTGTTTACAGGGACGGATACTGTCATATCTCCCAAGTATTATGTGTGGATGAAGATACTATAATCGGTATTCCGACATTTGGAGAAAATTTAGAAAACATTTTGGTCACCGGGGGCAAAGAGATACTTGATTATAACATCTGTGGAAATGAAATAAGTATAGACACAGAGAACAATACACAAATAACTATAGGGTATGATACTCCCGATCTCACGAGTAAAGAAGGAATACTCTGGACTTTAAAGATCTCTTCTTCTTTAGAATTTACCGTAATATTTCCTGAAGGAATAACAGTCGTAGACCTCAATAATATCCCTTTAGAGATATCAGAAAACAAGATCAAGATATCTGCAGGTGATCAGAGAATAAGCTATTTTTTCACCGCAGAGACAAAGAAACAGGGTAGATTTATCTATCCTTTGATAGTTTTAGGTGCAATTTTACTTTGTTCGGGATTTTATATTCTATGGAGAAAAAAAATAAGATTTTCAAATCTCACGAACGAAGAGAGAGAAGTAATAAAATTTTTGAAAGAAAATGGTGATTCTTTGTCTTCTGAGATACGAAAGAACCTGAATATTCCCAAGACAACTGCATGGAGAC
>JAGLWR010000180.1 GCA_023133315.1 Methanomicrobia archaeon
TACCGACATATTTTGCGTTCAGAGAACTCCCAATTCTGTGGCATTTAATCAAAAACTGTGATGATTGTATCATCTTTGATGGAAACGGAGTACTTCACCCCTGTAAAGCAGGACTTGCGACAATGGCTGGCGTCATGCTGGAGAAACAGACGATAGGTGCGGCAAAATCTTTACTCTGCGGAGAAATAAAAGGAGATTATGTGTATCAAAATAAAGAGATTATCGGGAAGGTCGTAAAAAGCTCAAAAAATCCCATATACGTTTCCATAGGTAACAACATTACCCTTGAACAGGCTTCCGAGATCGTTCTTGATGACTGTATTTATAGAATGCCCGAAGTTTTGAGAAAGGCGCATATACTGGCTACTCGCATTGCAAAACGTATATAAATCTCGTCAAACTTCTGTGCATCCTCAGTTTTTCCGTATCCAGAAGTTTAAAACCTATCTTTTCAAAATCGTATTCTTTATTTAAGACAATGCATGCCTTTTTTGAAGTTTCATAAATTTTTTCAAAGGCCATTTCATAAATATCCTTCTTGAGTTTCGTAGATTTCCCGTAGGGAACGTCCGTAGCCGTGCTTTCGATATTCTGGAAGTATGAATCTAAATGCTCTACACTCCCCTCTTTTATTGAATAATCCTTGATTCCATAGAAATCCAGATTCTTTTTGCACCCTTCCACCATCTTTTTCTCTATATCCAGCCCAAAAACTTTCAAGCCCATCAGTCCTCCCTCTATTAGAATCCCACCCGTACCGCAAAAAGGATCGAGGAGTTCTTTTTTAGCCTGAGAGAGATTTATTAGTGTCCTCGCATACTTGGGATGTAGAGAAGATGGATGAAAATAAGGTCTGAACTGTGGTTTTCTCTTTTCATACTCTTTTCTGTTTATTGTTATCAACGTTTTTCCGATGTAGAGTTTTTCGGAACATAAACAGTATATCTCGTTTTGAGGGTTTTCGAGATCAGTTTTGAGGCTAAAATCGTTCTGTTTTTGAATCTCATCCGCTATCTTTTTTTCGAGTTCTTTGTTTCCTTTTTTTTCTCCAAGATTTTGTACCCGTACCGCAAATGTTCCATCAAGAATAATCTCTTCGTCCATATACTCCAGAACTTTGTGGCAGAGCCCGAGTCTTTTAAAAACTTTGAAATCTATATCAGTTTCAATTATAAGTATCTGATCTTTGGCTTCAATGATCTTATATTTTTTATCAAAAGCCTTTAAAAGATAGATCACTTCTTTTCGTGACAGGTCAATATTTTCCCCGGAAAGATAAAAAAGCAGCTTCATTTTACCACTTTGGCTACGAACATTCCGTGAGTATCATGTACGTGCGGCAAAAATCTCTTACACTTCTTTACTTCACCGTCCAATCTTTTTCCGAACGGCTTTTGAAATCCATCCACAAGTTTTTTTCCATTGATCGTGGTAGTGATCTCTTCCAGCGTTATATCAAAATTTTTCAGAGCCCAGTCTATCACGTGCTCATTCTCTTCAGGTTCCAGACTGCACGTGCAGTAAATCAGTTCCCCATCAGTTTTTAACGATCTAATCCCGGCTTCCAGAAGTTTTTTTTGCAGATTCTGACAGAAGTAAATATCGTTCATACTTCGTGAGTACTTTCTTGTCGGATCCTTCCTTATAATCCCGGATCCTGTACATGGAGCATCAAGAAGTATATTCTTTGCTTCAATATCTAATTTAGTCGAATCCTTTTTGAACACTACACAGTTTTCCACGCCCAATCTCTGTATATTGTTTTTCAGAGCTTCAATTCTATCGACATCGAAAGCGAGAACTACTCCTTTATTTTTCATGATCTCTGATATCTGCGTTGTTTTTCCTCCCGGAGACGCACACATATCGATTACCAATTTTTCTTTGAATTTAAAAAAAGGAACTATATTCATCTCGGCTTCTCCCTGTATATAAAAATATCCAAAAAGATGTTCGGGACACGAACTTATAGAGAACGCTGATTTTAAGATTTTAAATCCATACTCTATCTCTTCCAGTATTACTCCCCTATCTTCAAGTCTTTTTCTAAGCTTCTCTTTAGAGATTTTAAGTGTATTCACTCTAATACAGAGATTTTCTCTCTCATTAGCTTTTAAAAAAGAATTAAAATCTTTAAAAAGAATTCTATATCTATCCAGAAACTCTTTTTTGTACTCACCTGTACGTGCTTCCTCCATTATAGAACACCAGTTTATTCAATTCCTTCGTAAGTTTTTGATCTAATTTTTTCTGGTTTTTGGAGAGGTTCTGGAGAGGCTTATCGTAAAAAGCTATAGGTCCCTGAAATACGTAATCTTCATCAATATCAAAAAAAGATTTTGGAGGAATCTGAAGAAGTTCTTCCATTGTAGAGTAAGAAACCTTTTCCTCTATTCTTAATTCTCTGATTATTCCTCTCATCTGTTTTTTTGTGAGAGGCCTCCAGCCGTAGCAAAAATCATGATTTAACCCTTCTTTTACCCTAATTTTTCCTCCAACACCAATTTTTTTGTATGGATTTATTATTTC
>JAGLWR010000181.1 GCA_023133315.1 Methanomicrobia archaeon
CAGACCGTAACGCAACCTGGTGCGCGGCTATGGCAGTCGTTCCAAAGGAAACGACGATCATTGTGTAGAAGATACCAGCGCTTGTGTATATCAGGTTCTCTCCGGATGCAGGAAGTCCTATCCTTATGATTTTTTTTATCACTGAAAAATCGATTTGAGAATGGAGTCGTAGTTTAATCCCTTTTTTGCCAGAATACAAAAGATAAAATCCTATTACTATCCCCAGACCTCGTGAAACTACAGTAGCTATTGCGGCTCCTTTTACACCTAAAAAAGGAAATTTCCATATCCCGAAGATAAGAAAATAGTTCAAAATGACATTCAGGACATTGATAAACGCCATTAGATACATCGGCGTTTTTGTATCGCCGATCCCACGGAAAATTCCATTTATTATAAACGTGATAAAGACCGTAAACAGCCCGAAAAACATTATTTGTAAGTAATCGTATCCTATAGAAACAATGATAGGTTCTGGGCCTAGAATTTTTATGAAAGTATCAGCATAAAAAAAGCCCGTAATTCCTATTATGAGAGAAAGGATCATCCCAAAAATAAGTGACTGCTCTCCAACTAACACAGCTTTTTCTTTATCTTTTGCTCCGATGTACCGTGCTATTAACGCTGTGGTACCGATGCTCACCCCGAAGATCAATCCATAAAACAAAAATATGATCTGTCTCCCGAGCCCGACGGCGGCAAGCTCGTTGGCACCGAGCCTGCCCACCATTGCAATGTCTGCGATCCCGACTACCATCTGAAGAAGCATGGTCACAACGGCGGGCCATGCCAGATAGAGCACGTTTTTTCGTATACTTCCAGATGTCAGGTCTTGCATATAGGTACAGAAGTGCTTCTATTTTTAAGGGTTGTGTTTAGATGATCGATCTAAATACAACTCTTCGAGAGTTCTATGATTTCATTTGAGAAAAGATTCTAAAAAAATAGAAATAAAAAGTAAAAAAGAGATTACCCTTTCACTTTCTTCTCAAGATCTACAACACTTTCTGGATTGAGCAGTGTTGCTGTATCTCCTACAGGTTGCCCATGGACAAGACTCCTGAGAATTCTTCTCATTATCTTTCCACTTCTTGTTTTTGGAAGCTCTCCAAAGAATATATCTCCAGGTTTTGCTGTAGGCCCTATCCTTTCCCTGACAAGGTCGAGAAGTTCTTTCTTGATCCCCTCCGAAGCATCGTATCCTCCTTTAAGCACCACAAAAGCTACTGGAACTTCTCCTTTGATCTCGTGCGGTGCACTGACCACGGCCGCTTCTGCAACAGCTTTGTGCTCTGTCAATACTCCCTCCACTTCCGTAGTCGAAAGTCTGTGCCCTGCTACGTTCATGACGTCGTCCACCCTTCCTGTGATTTTTATCACATCCAGTTCTTTATCAAATGTCATTGACCCGTCGTTTGTGAAGTATACTTTACCTCCAAACTTTGACCAGTAGGTTTCTTTATATTTTTCCGGATCGTTCCATATGCCTCTCAACATTCCCGGAGCAAAAGGAGCTAAGTGTACGAGGTATCCTGAATATTTCTCCTCCGTAATCTCTTCACCTTTTTCGCTGTATATAGCAAATCGTGTCCCGGGCAGCGTTCTTCCGGCAACTCCTGGCATGAATGGACCTATTCCCGGTAATGAGTTTACTAACGTTCCACCGGTTTCTGTTTGCCACCAGGTATCAATTATGGGACATCTTCCTCCCCCTATTTTGTCGAAATACCAGTACCATGAATCCCTGTCTATAGGTTCCCCTACAGTTCCAAGAATTCTCAGCGAAGAGAGATTGTGCTTTTCTATCCACTCGTCTCCGAATTTAATGAACATCCTTATTGCCGTGGGCGCTGTGTACAGTACCGTCACGCCATATTTTTCGATTATCTCCCACCATCTATCCGGATTGGGATAATTCGGAGCACCTTCATAGACAAGTATCGTGGAGCCCAATGCAAAGGGTCCGTAACAGTTGTACGTGTGACCAGTTACCCAGCCAACATCTGCGGTGCAGAAGAATATGTCGTCATCATGAAGGTCGAAATCCCATTTTGTGGTCCAGTATGCCTGGGTCAGGTACCCTCCTGTCCCATGAATGACACCTTTTGGGTTACCTGTGGTCCCGGAAGTGTACAGGATGTACAAAACATCTTCGCTGTCCATGACTTCGGGTTCACAGTAATCGTCCACACCTTTAATAATATCATGCCACCATATGTCTCTGCCCTGCTGCATCTCAACGTTAACTCCATTTTCAATTCTTTTTACTATCACAACTTTTTCTACTTTCGTTCCTTCAACAGCTTTGTCCGCATTTTTCTTTAAGTTCAAAGGTTTTCCTCTTCGATAGTAACCATTGGCTGTAATGAGTACCTTTGCCTCTGCGTCTATAAGTCTCGCTTTCAACGAATCTGAGCTGAAAGCTGAAAAGACAACGCTGTGGATCGCTCCAATTCTTGCACACGCAAGCATTGAAATAAGAGCCTCGGGAATCATCGGAAGATAAATTCCAACTCTATCACCTT
>JAGLWR010000182.1 GCA_023133315.1 Methanomicrobia archaeon
AGAATAAACGGTATTTCAGTAAAAGCAGTGATATATTTTTAGATGCTTTATTTTCTTTTCTTAAGGATTATATAGCCTAAAAAATGGAATTACAGAAATTTAAATTCTATATGCGATTATTTATAACAAAAATTTAGATAAGATATCTATCCACCAGAAAATTGTGAATAATGAGAAAAACGGATGAGCATTTACATTTTAATCGGGAACATTAGTTCAAAAACAGCCCCCTTCTCCTCTTCGGATTTCACTGAAATACTGCCACCGTGTGCTTCTACGATTTTCTTCACGATTGCGAGACCGAGTCCCGTGCCCTTCTTGGAGTAACCCATATCAAAGATTTTATCCATCTCATCTTCTGGAATTCCACTGCCGTTATCCTTTATACAAATAACGTAACTATCTTTTTCTTCCCTTGAGGATATCTCTACTCTATCAGCTTCTCCATGTTTTATTGCA
The DNA here is from genome assembly GCA_023133315.1 of Methanomicrobia archaeon. Lineage (GTDB taxonomy): Archaea > Methanobacteriota_B > Thermococci > Methanofastidiosales > B48-G16 > B48-G16. The sequence continues at coordinate 460 of JAGLWR010000182.1, forward strand.
TTGTCAATGAGGTTGTGGAATATTTCTCTCAATCGTCGTGGATCACCTGTAATCGTAGGCAGCTCTTCTGGGGGTATCTCAATACTGTACATTTTTCCTACCTCATCGATCACTGTATTAAGATCTACTTCCTCAGGCTCTCTTATTACCCTACCAGCATTGGCAAGCTGAAGCTGCTGTGTGACGAACTCATCAATTTTTGTTACCATGTCATCTATTCGTTGAACATACTTCTCTGTATATTTCCTCCTTAGGAGTAGGAACTGTGCGCAGATCCGAATGGCACCTATATAGTTCTTCAGCGCATGGGACACAGTGTGTGCGAACTCTGAAAGTTCCTCTTTCTGTTTTTTGAGAAGATCTTCTGCTTTTTTACGTTTGGTGATATCCAATTCAGCGCATATGCCCATAACGACCTTGCCACTGGCATCCTTTAGTGGATATTCACTAACCAGCACGTTACACGTCGTTCCATCGGCCCGTAAATCCTCGTAGTTTAGCCCATGAAAGGACTGTCCCTGAAATACCGCTGCAATCTTTTCCTGCGTTGAGACCACGTTTTCGTCTTTCACCATCAGATCGTACATGGTTTTATCAATGGCTTGTTCAGCAGTCCACCCATATAACTCTTCACAAGCCAGGTTCCAATGCAAAATTGTGCCCTCTCGGTTAAAAGCCCAGCAACATACCGGTATGCCTTCAAAAAGGTCATGGAATCGTTCTTCGCTCTCCCGCAAGGTCTCTCCCATCTGCTTACGCTCAGTGATATCTTCTATAATACCATCGTAATGTTCTACTTTCCCTTTTTCATCTTTTACTGCTACAGCTGATACCGAACCTAAAAAGAGTGTTCCATCTTTTTTCTTTAGCTGGAGTTCTTCACTTCTTACAAATCCATACTTCAACATTTTTCGATTGAATTTCTTTCTGTTTTCTGGGGTGTGATAGAGATCGGAAACATTGATTTTTAGAAATTCTTCCTTGTCGTTATATCCAAACATCAGGATGATGGTAGGATTCACCTCGATGAACTTACCTTTAGGTCCGACAGTATTCCTATAAATTCCAATATTGATATTTTCTGTAAGTGTTCTATACTTCTTCTCGCTCTCTCGCAACGCCTCCGCCACCTTCTTATGCTTCATTTCTGACTTTTCTAATTCGATGATTCTTTGACGCAATTCTTTCATGAGTTGATCCTTTGAACTATCTTTGTTTTTCATACAGATCTCCAAAATGGATATTTCGATTTTAAAGCACTGATGTGTGATCTTTGAGTGAGCATGAGTATATTACGAGCTTATTCAGTACGAATTTTTTTATCCAATGCGTAAACTCAACGCCCATGTTTATTAATATTTCGATTCGTGGGTACATTCTATAAGGCATAGATAGATTTTTTATCAATAAATTAGATGAGTCACTTTTGACTTTTTATTGATCTTATTTCTTTCAACAAAATCTCGTTTACTATCTTCCCGTCTACTTTTCCCCTCAATGCTTTCATACACTCGCCCATCAGTGCAGAAACAGCTCTATCTCCTTTTTCTTCTATAATATCTCTATTTTCTTCTACTATCTTTCTGATCGTTTCCTCTGCATCTGTAGTTGAGACAGGGTTCAGATTGTACTTCTCAATAGTTTTATCTATGTCCTTATTTCCCTTAGAAAACTCCTCTAAAACTTTTTCTATCCCTTCTTTCACTAATTTGTCTTTAGAGAGATACTCGAAAACAATTTTCAACTCTTCCAAATCTTCACATCCAAAACTTCTGTACGTTTCTGCAGCTTTCAAGAATAGTGTCGGTTTTATCGGGTATTTTTCTATGATCGCTTCAAATAAATCTGGATCATAGATCAGTATTTTCGTAGCATTCTCCTCATTAAGATGATACTCTTTCATAAGCCTAGCTTTTTTCTCTTTGGGCAGTTCTGGTAACTCTTTTTTTATTTTTTCAATAATTTGTTTCGATACATTATAGAGAGGTACATCTGTCTCGGGGTACATTCTCGCTTTTCCTGGAAGTGGACG
>JAGLWR010000183.1 GCA_023133315.1 Methanomicrobia archaeon
GCACGAACACTGGCGGTAAAACCTGAGGTGATTCTTTTCGATGAACCATGCTCTGCATTGGATCCTATCTCTACATCAAAAATAGAAGATCTCATACGAGAGCTGAAAAAAAATTACACCCTTGTTATCGTGACGCATAATATGCAGCAAGCCGCAAGGGTGAGTGATTTTACTGCATTCATGTATTTGGGGGAAATGTTGGAGTTTGACACGACAAAGAGAATATTTACAAATCCGAAAAATGAAAAAACTGAGAATTATATCTCAGGGAGGTTTGGATAATGGTAAAACAGGAAAAATTACGGGATATGAAAGATAAAACTGTAAAACTGGCAGAAATGGCATCTCAAGCCATCGAAAACTGCATAGAGGCTTTAAAAAATAGAGATTTCGAACTTTCTGATTCAATAATTAGAAACGATAAAAACATAAACGAACTCTATATGGAGACAGAAAACGAATGCATATATCTAATTGCATTGGAGCAGCCTGTAGCCACGGATCTTAGGTTAATAAGTTCCACAATGAGTATAGTTAACGATCTTGAAAGAATAGGCGATTATGCTGTCAATATAGCGAAAATCAATAAGAGAATCAAGGAAAAGGAACTTATCAAACCACTGATAGATCTTCCGAGGATGAAAGATATTGTGAGAGAGGAGATAGAGATCAGCATGGATTTCTATAAGAATATGACATTCTCTGAAGAAAAACTAGAGATAGATGATATCTTAGATGATCTGAATAAACAGGTATTCAGTGAGTTAGTTTTGATAATGATGGGTGATCCAAAAACGGTAGATCAGGCTGGAAAATTAATGTTAGTGGGGAGACACTTGGAAAGAGCCGGTGACCATGCGATAAATATTGCTAACAGGGTACACTACATAATCACAGGAGACATAACGTGCATCTGAAAACTTTTATATCCGTACATTAACATACTTGTATGAATAAAATAATAAAAGCGGCAGGTATATTGTTGGTAGTGGCACTGGGAATCAGTCTTTATGGAATAAATAACTACAGAACCTTGTACAGAGAGACCGAACAAAAATATGAAATCTTAGAAAGTAATTTCAATGAACTGAGTAATAAGTTCGAAAAAATTCAAAAAGAACATGCCGATCTTCTCCAAAAGATGGAATCTCTACAAAACTCCTTTGATACTATACAAAGAGATTATACCTCTCTTTATGAGGATCATACCGATCTGCAGGAGGAGTATACGACTCTTCAATCCTCTTACACAGAAAAAGAGAAAGAATACGAAGATATGGAAAAGAAATATATTATACTGGAAGAGAGGTACAATAGACTTCAAGAAAAGTATGATGAACTTGAGAAAAAATACACGTTTTCTCACTCTATAGATCCTTATTTGTTCTCTGTCTATACACGAATGGTTTCTGTTTACAATCAGAATATAGCAGATCTAGCAGATGAGCTGGGAGATGAAAAAAGCTTTCTGGGAAAGATAGACTCTATTTTCAATTATGTTTCATATCAGATAACTTACGAACCAGATCCTCCAGACATAGAAGTAATACAATCGCCAATAAAAACTTATCAGATGAAAAAGGGGGACTGTGAAGATCAGGCTATTTTTCTGGCGTGTCTTCTAAAGATAGAAGGTTACAGAGTGAGGCTGAATTTTGCGGACAGAGAACATACATTCGATGATTTAAAAACGGAAGAGTTTGCACCAAATCATGTAACGGTTTCAGTATATATTCCAGAAGAATATCAGGACGAAATAGAAGAGTATACCTCCAACAAAAAATACTATATCGATGGAAACTGGCTCTGGCTGGAGCCTACGAGCAGAAGTTATATAGGGTATACTGATGAAATTTATCCTTTCGTTTATCTTGAGGCTTGAAGAATATCAACTATCTTCCTTCCGACATCTTCTCCATAAGGATTTTCCCATTTTTTATTTATTTTTGACATTTTTATAGCGGATTCAAATATTTTTTCTGGATTGCTACCTGCGAGGATATTTGCTCCTATATCTATGGTTTCGGGTCTTTCTGTATTTTCTCTTAATGTTATACACGGCACATTTAAGACACATGCTTCCTCCTGTATCCCTCCCGAGTCTGTAAGTACAAATCTGCAGCTTTTTAAGTAAGAAAGAAACGTAAAATAATCCAAAGGATCTATAAGCTTTATACGTTCTTTATTTGGTTTTATCTCAAATTTTTTAAGATTTTTTTCTGTTCTTGGATGGATAGGATAGATTATGGGGATATCAAAATATTCACTGATCAGCTCTGCACCTCCAATTATATTTTCCAGTTTCTCTGGATCATCAGCATTTTCTTCTCTATGGAGCGTAAGAAGAATAAAATCTTTTTCGATCTTTGTGAGTTTTTGAGAAGTGAATTTTAAGGAATCTACTATTGTATTGCCGACTACATACACCCCAGTTGTTATACCCTCGTTTACCAAGTTTTTTCGAGCGATCTCTGTGGGGGCAAAG
>JAGLWR010000184.1 GCA_023133315.1 Methanomicrobia archaeon
AATAAGAAAAAATTATTCTCGTCTTTTGTGCCTATGGATACTCTAATAAACTCGGAGGATAACAGGTTTGAAAGATCGAATACTAATACTCCAGTTTTTTTAAGCTCTCTTGCTACATCCGGTATCCCTGTTCTCATAAGAAGAAAATTAGTGTTACTTGGATAAACTTCTATCCCCATTTTAGCTACTTCTTTTCGTACTCTTTTTCTTTCATCTATAATCTTATTTACATTCTTTTTCATGTAATCTATATTTTTTAACGCTTCTATAGCTGCATAGACACTTGGCAATGGGAGGAACGTATCAAATCCTGAAAAATCATTTAAAAAAGTTTTCCCTGCAATTAGATACCCAATTCTAGCACCGGCCAAAGAAAATGCTTTATCCATCGTTCTTGTAATCGCAAGATTTGGATGATCTTTTATAATATCTGCAAAACTGATCCTAGAAAACTCATAGTAGGCTTCGTCAATCAGAAGATATGTATTTGTTTCAAGTATATCTTCAATCATTCTCCTGTTTAGAAGAATGTTGCCCGTTGGATTATTAGGATTATCTATTACTATCAGAGACTGTTCATTCAGTTCATCGATCAAATAACTTATAGGTAAATCAAAACTTGGCTCACTTAATCTAATTTTCAGCAATTTTGGTGCAAATTGTTTTGCAGCCTGGGTTATTGGGAAAAATGTTGGATCTACTACTATCGTCTTTCTTCTTTTCGAGAATAGATGGATCATCTCTCTTATCAGAAGATCCGATCCTGAACTTAAGATAATATGTTCTTTCGGTGTTTTAGAATAATCAGATATCATATTTTTAAGCATTTCCAAACTTTCTTGGGAGGTATATCTATTTAAATTTGAGAGTCCTTTCTTTGCTGAATTAATTACCTCTATTGGAGGTGGATAGGGCATCTCGTTCATGTTTAGCTTTATATACCTCTTCAACACCTCACCTCCATCATCATCTTTTCTCTGTAACCTGTAACTACCTTTATATATCCCTGAAGAGTTTTATCAACTTCCAAACTTCCTGTATCGATCCTCAGACAGTTTAGATTGCGCAGCTTTGTCTCAGTCCCTACCACTATTATATTCTCCTTTCCAATTCTTCTAATTACATCAAAAGTAAACTGTTTGTTCCCTCTGCCGAAGATAAATCCATTGCCACCGATAGGTGTTATTACTATCTTCACCTTGTTATATTTTTTTAGAAGTTTCAAAATTTCTTCCTCATTCAGATCTTTTCCTACTAATTTCCTTTTAAAAACAGCGTCTACTCCCAGTAATGTCTTAGATAGTTTAAGCTTATCTGTTATTGCCTTTGTCGTTGTTCCTGGACCAAAGAGGTAAAGTATTTCATCATCCATTTCTTCTATTATGTGTCTTGCTATCCCTTCTTTATCCTCCATCGTATGTTTGTCTGTACGAGATGCTTCCTTTCCTGACTGCAAGAGTCTTTTAACGTAAGGGACATTCAGATACCCGTAAAGTGTGGCATTCAGTTTATTGTTCCTGAAGGCATCTTCATCAATATCCAGGACTTCTTCCTCTTTTAAATCCGTCCCCTTGATAAATGAATCTACCATCTCTGCTGCGGCTCTTGGATTGACCGCAAAAACTGAGCTGAACATCTTTACTCCTGAAGGAACAGCTACAACTGGTTTTTTTAATCCAACAGCATCATATATGTCTCTTGCAGTTCCATCTCCTCCAACAAAGACAAGAAGATCTATCTTCTTTACCATATCTTTTGCAATTTTCTTTGTATCCTCGGCTGATACCTCTCCCCCTATAAATCCTACTACTTTAAATTTAATATTAAACTCCCTGAGATAATTCTCGCCCATTTTGTCAGGGGCTGTAAAAAATGTTATATTTTCAATGTTTTTGATATATGATAAAAACTCTTTAGTCCTTTCCGAGGTAATTGGCTTAGCATTCATCTCTAAAGCCTTTTTATACATATCTCCATCTGTTCCTTTAAGCCCAACGCTTCCCCCCATACCTGCCACAGGATTCACAATTAAACCTATTCTTTTCATCACTATTCTATTGTGTGTGAAACCTTAAATAGGTTTTCAGAATTTTCTCATATAGTATTTCTTTCCCCTATATTTTACCTCTATCAGCTTTTCATTTTGTATGAGTTTTTTCACAACCCCCCAATCAGCATCTGCCTTTTTTAAAAGCTCTTTAACCCCTTCTTCCCTCATAGGGTGTACAGATGTAATACTCAGTAAATCTCTCTTTACATCCCCTGTGAATGCAAATGCATTTCCTTCGTATCCTATTAGATACTCTGCATCTATGCCTTTTTCATTAAAAAGCTGGAATGCTATATTTACTATATGTTCGCTAGCTGGTAGAGCCCAGTTTTCTGCAGGCGGTCTTGTTGGGATAGAGATATAACTTTTATGAGGTCTTAATTTTGTAAGAAAACTCGCTA
>JAGLWR010000185.1 GCA_023133315.1 Methanomicrobia archaeon
AGTGGCCAAAGTATACGTAAAATATAAAAAAGGGATTCTGGATCCGGAGGCTGAGAATACAAAAAAAGCGTTGGAGATGCTGGGATACAATATAAAAGACGTAAAAATCTGGAAAGTTTATGAGATAAAAACGAAAGACAACGTTGAAGAGATGGTGGAAAGACTGCTGGTAAACCCTGTGATCCATGAGTACAAAGTAAAGTGAGATCATGACTGAAGAGATATCTCTTAATGTCAATGACAGAAAACTTATCGAGATAAGCAGAACCCTCGGTATCGGATTGAATCTGGAGGAGATGCATAAGGTAAGAGATTATTTCAATTCTGAAAAAAGAAATCCAAGAGACATCGAACTTCAGGCCATGGGACAGGCGTGGAGTGAGCACTGTTCTTACAAATCATCAAAACTTATTCTGAAAAAATATATTTTTGGAATAAAAGCCGAACAGAACTTGCTTGTAATAGAAGAGGATGCCGGAGTTGTGGATTTTAACGAGAATTATGCGTACGTCGTTGCACTCGAAAGTCACAATCATCCGTCAGCCATAGAACCTTACGGCGGGGCTGCCACGGGGATAGGTGGTATACTGAGGGACGTCGTCTGTATGGGTGCACAGCCCGTAGCATTAGTAGATCCGTTATTTTTTGGCGATCTCGGTTTTGATTACAAAAAGCTTCCAAAAGGTGTCAAACACCCGAAGTTTATCCAGAGCGGTGTTATCGCAGGAATACGGGATTATGGAAACAGGGTCGGAGTGCCGACGGTTGCGGGAATGATATATTATGATGAGTCTTATTTAACTAACTGCCTTGTGAATGTAGGTTGTATAGGGATCGTTAGAAAGAATAGAATAATAAGCAGTAAAATATCGAAAAATGGAAAAAAAGGAGACGTGTTTCTTCTTTTGGGGGGGAGAACGGGAAGAGACGGAATTCACGGCGTCACATTCGCGTCTGCAGAGTTGAGCGAGGAATCGGAAAAAGAAGATAGAAGCGCGGTTCAAGTAGGGAGTCCGATAATAAAAGAGCCGTTGACGCACGTGTGTTTGGAAGCAGTAGAAAAAAATCTGATTAAAGCGATGAAAGACCTCGGCGGAGGAGGGTTAAGCTGCTGCGTTGACGAGATGGCGTATCCGAATTTCGGAGCTGTCGTAAACCTGGACGAGGTTCTTTTAAAGGAGAAGGGTATGAAGCCGTGGGAGATATGGGTATCCGAGTCGCAGGAAAGAATGATGATGCTTGTAGACAGAAAAAAGGTAGACAAAGTTACAGATATCTGCGATCTGTGGGATATAGAATACGGCATCATCGGTGAGATTACGGAAGATAAGAGAATAAAGGTCAATTATCATGGAAAAACTATTCTGGATGTAGACATCAAATTTCTGGTCGAGCCTCCGGTCTATAACAGGCCGTATACCATAAAAAACTCAAAAGATCATGAAAAGGAGACAATAGAGCCCGTATACGAGAAAACGATCCTTGAGATCCTGGGATCTCCAAATGTACGAAATAAAGCGTTTGTGATACGGCAGTACGATCATGAAGTGGGTGCACGAACAGTCACAAAACCGCTGCAGGGGAAGATAGAGTCGCCGACACACTCGGACTCTGTCGTCATAAAGCCGTTATCAAACGATCGAAAAGGGATAGCGATAGCAGCTGACAGCAACCCGTCTCTTATGAAGATAAGCGCGTACTGGGGGGCAAAATATATCATGGACGAGGTGTGCAGGAACATAGTTTCTTCGGGAGCCGAACCTCATTCATTCGCGGACTGTCTGAACTTCGGAAACCCTGAAAAACCTGAAAGGATGGGAGAGTTTTACGAAGCGTGCAGAGGTCTCGGCGAGTTTGCAAAAGCATTGGGCGTTCCCTTTGTTTCCGGGAATGTTTCTTTTTACAATGAAAGTGCGTATTACAGTGTCATCCCCACTCCGGTAGTTCTCGGCATAGGGATAATTGACGATATCAGAAAAAGTATAAAAACAGATTTCAAGAGAAACGGAGATCTAATCTATCTTGTCGGAGATATAAAGAAAGAAATGGCCGGATCCGAGTATTATAACCTCTGCGGTTACGACTTTGGACACGTTCCAAAATGTGATCCGGAAGAGTTAAAAAATAAGATAAAAGCCATTTTAGAGGCTAAAAAGCTCATTAAAGCATGTCACGATGTGAGCAACGGTGGATTAATAGTCACAATATGCGAGATGATGATAGGAGGAAACATAGGTGCTTCTCTGGATCTGAGCAAAATAGACCTGAGAACAGATTACAAACTCTTCTCTGAATCTTCATGTTTTGTCTGCGAAATAAGGGAAAAAGATTTTGAAGAGTTTGAGAAGATAATGAAAAAAAATAATGTAAAATCCTACAGAATCGGGAGAGTATCTGGCAGCAGACTAAAAATTATAGATAAAGAGAAGAGCATTAT
>JAGLWR010000186.1 GCA_023133315.1 Methanomicrobia archaeon
ATAAAAACAAGATCCCCATATTTGTCCCTGGCATTACAGACGGTGCATTTGGGTTTCAGTTGTGGATGCACGCTCAGGAGACCACGTTAAGAGTAGATCCGCTCAAGGACGAAACAGAACTTTCTGATATAATATACTCAGCCGAAAAAACGGGGGCATTGATGATTGGGGGTGGGATCTCGAAACATCACACGATATGGTGGAACCAGTTCAGAGGAGGGTTGGATTATGCTGTTTACATCACCACTGCCCCAGAATGGGACGGCTCCCTTTCCGGTGCGAGAGTGAGAGAAGCCGTATCATGGGGAAAGGTAAAAGAAGATGCAAAATACGTTACCATAGAAGGGGATGCCACCATAATCCTCCCCATACTCACTCTCGCTTTGTTACAAACGCTATGAAGTACTGGAACGGTAATCCCACATTAAACCAATCATGCCCCCAAAGAGGAGTATATACGCTAAAATTTTTGGAAAAACGAGATCGGGTATTGTAGATTTACCTATTACAAACTTATACTTATTTAGAAAAACAGTATATGTCCCTACTTTCTCAACATATATCGCATTTCTCAAAAACTCGGGATTCCTTTTTTTGGCTTCCTCTATGAATCGTGCATCCGCGATAAAAAGTTTCGCTGCTGAAGGCGGTGTTTTCAGTTCGGGCTGGATCTCACGCCACATCCCCTGCATCTGAGATCTTCCTGTTACACTCGTTATCAGACAGCCTATCGGAGGATTCGTTATAAAAAATATATCATCAGGATCCGTATTCTCCTCAACGATCCTGCAAAGATCCATTATTTCTGGAGTGATAAGACTGGAAGAAACATCACCCTTTATCAATGTTAAGATTATCGGATCTCTGTTCTCAAGCTCATTACCGAGAGGGGTCGTACTGAAAACGGGATCGAAAAGATTGAAGCCTATCAAAAGTAATACCGCTGTTGTAAAGCCTACTCTGAGACCGTATCTCTTTTGGTTTCTGAGTATGACATTCTCGATCTCTGAAAGACTTATACCTCCAAGAATGGAAATTCCCAACGCTATATGCGCCCAGAATCTCATTGGATATTTGTAAAGGATGACAATCATAGATAAAAAATACATTGCTGGAAGATAATAATTTTTTTTCTTTAAGAAGCAGTAAACGAGCCCAATAAATCCAAAAAACATAGGAATTAGATGAATTTCACTCTGTAGAATAGTTCCAAATGTCTCTGAACGTATGTCTCCATAATTTGTCAGTATATGTATCGCCCATGGTAAAAAGAGAAGATAGCTGAAACCAAGAATTTTCATGATCAATTTTCTTTTCTCTTTATTTAACACGGCATATAAAAGGAGCGCTGCTCCGATGATGTGAGGCATAGAAATGTGAGTATACAATGCTAAACTCATCAATATAACAGAGCTCAACAGTTTATTTTTTTCCACGGCCCAGAATATTAACGGTGTTAACACCAGAACAAGGGATGTGGCATTCGTAAGAGCCTGTGATCGGTAAAAATTGAACGGTATGGTAATCAAAAGAACTGCATAGAAAGCTGTTTTTCTGTTGAATACTTCCCTCGTATAAAAAAACGTAGACAACTGTACCAGAGGAAACATTATAAAACTTATTATCTTCCCTACTGTTAGTATAGATAAGAATTCGGACATGAAAGTCATTATCACATGAAGAAGAGGAGGGTAGAGATGAGTTCTTCCTGCTGGCGCAAACTCCCAGAAATCGTGCAAAACAACACCTCCTGCGATTTCAAATCCCTTTGCCGCGCTCATATGATAAAAGATATCTACAAAGGTCGGAAAAAAGTTCAATCTTTTGAGAGAAAGAACTATACTCGCCGTTATGATCCCCAATGCCAATGCATCATATCTGTTCAATTTTTTCATCACAGTCTCCTGAGTTCTTCTACTGCTCTTTCGATCAGTTCTAAAGCCAGATTATATTCTTTATTTCTGTAAGCTATCTCCGCTTTTCTAGAAAGTTCAACTACAAGAGAAACATCTTTACCTTCTGCGTTTTTCTCCTGAATCATTCTTTTAAATAGATCTACCTTTTGTCGGTATTCTTTTTCCGGTGAATAGGTTAAGAGATAGAACGTGCTTATTAAAAGAACAAATATGAGAGTTCCCGCGAGAATAGATAGTGTTAATGTTCTTTTTGAGACCTTTTTACCGCCTATGAGGTAGTCTACGTCCTCATGTTCCAGTATTGCTTCCATATCTTCCTTTCCTGGCTCTTTTATGCCCAGTTCTTTTAAAATATCTTCCCTTTCCATGCCACTTATAATCTCTTCAGTTTTATATAGTTTTCTTTACCCTTCTTTATCGTTATTATCTCTTTCTCTTCCAATCTTCTGAAAAGTCTCCATGCAGTTGTCTTGGGAAT
>JAGLWR010000187.1 GCA_023133315.1 Methanomicrobia archaeon
ATAACAAAGGTATAAAAAATATTTCAATGAATGAAGCAAAAGATTTCAGATCTACTGTTAGAGAGAACTGGGATTTGGTATACAATAATCTCAAAGAGGAAGAAAAATCTGTTTTTGAAGCTCTTGATGTGATCTATGAATGCAGGGTAGTTCCTTATCGAAGATTTTTGTCAGACCTTACAAAAAAGATTTGTATTTCCAAATTAAAAGGCATTCGCAAGCTGAAATTCTTTTTTACAAGAAAACAAATTAGAAAAAGCATAGGTGCACTCATCAGAAATCATCTAATTGAAGAAAGAGAATCTTTGATCTCATGTGACGATTGTTATCGTGAAGGAAAAGGAAACGTTGAGAAGAATATTCGAAATTTAATGAAAATATTGTTTAAATTTTCAGTAGATCAGAGAGTAATGTCTTATGTGGGATTATCGTTGATGGGGCTTTCTGATACACTGGGGGAGAAAAAAGAGTTTATTGAAGATAATATTAAGATAACAAAAAAGGTTATAGAATTAAATCCAGAAGATGCGATAGCTCACAACAATCTCGGAGTTTTATTACAAAAATTAAAAAGATATGATGAAGCAGAGAAAGAACACAGAGAAGCTATAAGAATAAATCCAAACTATACGATAGCTCACTACAATCTCGGAGTTTTGTTACAAAAATTAAAAAGATATGATGAAGCAGAGAAAGAACACAGAGAAGCTATAAGAATAAATCCAGAAGATGCGATAGCTCACTACAATCTCGGAGTTTTGTTAGATGATTTAAAAAGATACGATGAAGCAGAGAAAGAATACAGAGAAGCTATAAAAATAAATCCAAACTATGCAGAAGCTCACAACAATCTCGGAGTTTTGTTAGATGATTTAAAAAGATATGATGAAGTAGAAACTGAATACAGAGAAGCTATAAGAATAAATCCAGAAGATGCGATAGCTCACAACAATCTCGGAGTTTTGTTACAAAAATTAAAAAGATACGATGAAGCAGAGAAAGAATATAGAAAAGCTATAAAAATAAATCCAGAAGATGCAGAAGCTCACTACAATCTCGGAGTTTTGTTAGATGATTTAAAAAGATATGATGAAGCAGAAACTGAATACAGAGAAGTTATAAGAATAAATCCAAACAATGCAGAAGCTCATGGTAATCTTGGCATCCTATTCTTGCATACAGAAAAACCAAAAGAGGCGAAGAAGGAGTTAAAAATTGCAAAAGAGCTGTTTGAAAACCAGGGAAGAAAAGAAGATGTGAAGAAAGCAGAGGAGATGCTGAACTCAATAGAGTAATTTCTTCTCCCACCCAAAAATTTTATAACCTTTCGATATAACTATCTAAAAAGGTGATCCGATGAGATACATTCCGGACAGTTCCGAAGAAGAGATGTTGAAGGAGATAAATTTTACAAAGAAAAAGTTATTTTCTGATATTCCAGAAGATCTGCGAAGTGATTTGAGTTTATGGGGCGAGAAAAGCGAGATAGAGGTAAAACGAGAACTCAAAACCATTCTTGACAAAAATAAGGTAATGCTCAACTTTCTCGGAGCTGGAGTTTACAATCATTATATTCCCGCAGTTGTTAAAGAAATAGTAAGAAGAAGCGAGTTTTACTCATGTTATACGCCGTACCAGGCGGAAGTATCGCAAGGAATGTTGCAGGCGCTCTTCGAGTATCAATCTCTGATGGGTGAACTTCTCGATATGGACGTCGTGAACTCTTCAATGTACGACTGGGCTACAAGTTTGGCCGAAGCAGCATTAATGTGCTACAGGGTCAAAAAAAAGCCTAGGTTCATCATATCAAAAAATATACATCCAGAAAGGAAAGCAGTTTTGGAAACGTACACGGAAGGAATTTTGGAGATAGTGGAGATAGGATACAATGAGAAAGGAATCAATTTAGAAGATTTAAAAAAGAATATAGATAACTCCTGCGGTGTTTATATTGAAAATCCCACATTTTTGGGGTATTTTGAACAGAATTTAGAAGAGATCGAGAAGATAACGCATAAAAACGATGCGTTATTAGTAACCGGTGTCGATCCAATTTCCTTAGGAATTATAAAACCACCGGGAGCGTATGCAGATATCGCCATTGGCGAATCGGTGGGATATCCTGTAAGTTTTGGCGGTCCATTAATGGGTATTTTCGGCGTCAGAAACGATATGAATCTAGTAAGAAAGATGCCGGGAAGACTCATAGGTCTTACAGAAGATTCAGAAGGTAACTCGGGATTTGTGATGACTTTGCAGACAAGAGAACAGCACATAAGAAGGGAAAAGGCCACGAGCAATATCTGTACAAACGAAGCTCTCTGTGCCGTAGCATCTGCTGTTTACCTTTCTTTTTTAGGAGAAAAAGGTTTAAAAGAACTTGCTGAGCTCTG
>JAGLWR010000188.1 GCA_023133315.1 Methanomicrobia archaeon
ATCGGCAAATCTTTCTCTTCAAGAAGATTTGTTAACCGAGTTAGTGTTGTAAAGAAAAAATGGTTTATCGAAAAAAGAAAAAAAATTATTATTGTCAGCACATACTTATAGGACAACTCTTTGACCACAGAACTACACTAGCAGATATCACAACATATAAATGAGATCACTTCTACATTTTTCATGGTGACCTTCATTGTAAAAAGCAATACAGCGAAAACAAAGTTTCTTTTGAAGGATCTGCCCGGCAGTGGGAAGAGGATAGATGTACTATGCAGGTGTGTAAACTCTGCGTTCTGTCTTTCCCATGATATAAGAAGAGATACGGTCTTGTATCTGTGTTTCGGCAGGAAAACTATAAAATTTGTCGGTAAAGAACTGAAACATCTCACTCCCGACGAAAGGGGGATCGCAATCTTACTAAGAAAAGCGATCGAAGACAATCCCACTCCTGGTGTATATATAAGTGAAAAATCTTTCCAGGAAACAGTTTTAGAATCCGGAAAAGAGATAATATATCTAGACGAAAAGGGAGAAGATATCTCTCACCTAAAATTGAAAAAAGATATGTGTTTTGTTCTTGCGGGCCATTTAGGCTTTAGTCAAGAAGATCGGGGATTTCTAGAGAGAATAGGTAGAAAAACAAGTATTTCGCCTAGGATACTGCACGCCGATCACTGCATAATCGTTGTCCACAACTTTTTAGACAGATCTTAGTCTTACCTTCACAGCTTTTCCTCTCTCAAGTTTTTCCATCATATATCCCGGGACAACACTCTTTCCTATCCCAACTACTTCATCACTTTTTATGATAACCACATCTTCTCCGGCTTTTAGATTCTTATCGCAGTTTATTACCCCCCTGCAAAAAACATCTCCTTTTAAATCAAAATCTATCCCAATATAGTTTTTTCTATTTTTGTATAGAAGTTCCGCACCTTTCAATGTCAGATTAAGTTTCCTATCGTATCGTGCTAATAACTCTTCAGAGTGTATCTCTAACGTATGTTTTCTTTTCTTTATCTTTATATCTTCAGGAAATATATCGATGCCATAAAGAAACTCAGAGATCTTTCTAACTTTACTATTTTCTCTCTCGGGTATCTCTTCCTGATATTTTTTGATTGTTTTAGCAAGATCGTCAGTGAACTCAGCTTTTTCGTAGAGGTCCCTATATTCTTCTGGTAGATGAGAGATTATCCTTGGATTCTCCACTTTTTCTAATACCGAGTTTAATACACTCTTCGCTTCATGCTTTTCCTCGTAAGACCAATCGCCTGTAACGACAATATCGTAATCCGCATAATCTTCAAGCTCTCGTGGGACTACACCTAAAGGTGACGTAAGTATTAACTGGGTTATTCCATAATACTGACTTTTATTTTCAACTCCATTTTTTATGGATTTTATAAATCGTATGTGAGATTTTGATCTTGAATAAGGCTTTTTAGCTGAACAGGGTAGCAAAACAATAAAATTTGAATGAGGATAATAATTCTCTTTTATTTTTTTTCTCCAATAAACAACCTCAGGCCTGTACAGAGAATCTGTAGAGATATAAATCTCTTTCTGATTTTTTATTTTCATATTTCTTAAAAGATGCTCTGGAAATTCTTTATAAGCTATTCTGAGAAGTCTTTTCGTTTTTATGGAATTGTTCGCTTCTTTTTCTAAATAAACTTTGTTCCTGTTCTCTAAAAATTTCTTTAATGCTTTTTTATGCTCTTCTGAGTGTGGAAATATGTCGAATCCTAAAAAAGCATAGATCGGTATCTCCTCGGGATGACAGTCTATAAAAAATAGTTTATTGGGATATTTTTCTCTAAGATTCAGAAATACTTTTAAGAATCTTCTTTCTTCGCCCTCTTTAAAAAGAAATAACTCGCCTTTGCAGTTCTCATATCGCTTATTAAGGTTTTTAGATGTCACAATGTGAACGGGTACCACTCCCCCTTCCACGATTTTCAAAAATTGTTCTCCGATGTGTTCAGGTATTGAATAATATGGTCTTAGATACCCCTTCCCTTTGATACCCTCAAAAAAAGGTTTTTTGTACTTTAAGCCTCCGATATCTATAGTTTCCTTATCAAAATTAGCCAGACAGGGGGTATTTACTTTAGTATCATTTTTTGTGAAAATTCCTATCCTGTAATTATCAATCTCCAGTAATTCGTACATAATCGGTATAAACAAACTCAATGGGAAATAAATCTTTATCTATCGTTGTGTGAGTAAGATTATTTTCTTCGAATAAAAATTACATCTATGTGCTTTCTCTTTCTTTAATAATTAATTATTTTCTCTTTTCTTTCCAGAACGCTTTTCGTCATCACGCAGATGTAAATCTTTGGATTTACATCCATGTGTTTCACCCTCTTCC
>JAGLWR010000189.1 GCA_023133315.1 Methanomicrobia archaeon
CTTCATCCCGTAAAACTATCTCTGCTATCTCTCTCAATTTTTCTTTAATCTCTGGAATCTGATCTAAAATGACCTTGTTTTTACCCCTTGTTTTTTGTATGTATTGGTTTACAGACGCCTGTGTTATTCCCATTTTCTCAGCTATCTCTGTTTGTGTGAGATTATGTTCATTATAAAGAATAAAAACTACTGCAGACCTGATTGTAGGCAAGATATCCTTTGCTATAATTTCGCACGGAAGCTTCATTGACTCACCAATATAACATTGTTATATCTCGAAAAGTTAATAAAGGTTTCTTTGTGAGATTGGAGTATGCTCAAAGATAAAATATTGGAACTGAAAAAAACTGGAGATTTTGTAATTCTCGCTCATAATTATCAGATTCCAGATATCCAGGATATAGCAGATTTTAGAGGTGATTCTTTAGAACTCTGTAGAATTTCTCAGGATATAGATGCCCAATATATTGTTTTTTGCGGCGTAACCTTCATGGCGGAAACAGCTGCGATCTTAAACCCTGAAAAAACCGTTCTCATCCCAGATAATACTTCACGATGTCCACTGGCAGCAATGTTACCGGCTGAAAGAATAAAAGAAGCAAAGAAAAAGTATCCTGAAGCTGCTGTGGTCGTTTATGTCAATACTCTGGCAGAAGCCAAGGCAGAAGCAGATATTACCTGCACATCTGCCAATCCTGTAAAAGTCGTTAATTCTCTTGATAAAAACACGATACTATTTGGTCCTGACAAAAATCTTGCATGGTACACCCAAAATCACACGGAAAAGAAGATACTACCTCTCCCTAAGTTTGGACACTGCAGAGTCCATGAGTTCATGATCACCAAGGAAGATGTACTGAGTCTTAAAAAAGAACATCCCGATGCGTTAGTTTTAGCCCATCCAGAATGTTTACCGGAAGTACAGGAGTTAGCTGATTACATCTGTTCAACGTCCCAGATGCTCAAAAGGGCTGCTCTTGATAGTAAAGAATTTATCATAGGGACGGAGAAGGAGATGTGTTACAGATTGAAAAAAGAGTTTCCTGAAAAAGAGTTTTATTCTATTGAGAAAGCCATATGCACAAATATGAAAAAGCATACGCTTCCAAAACTTTATCGTGTAATGAAAAAGAAAGATAAAGTTGTTACAGTAGATCATGATATAGCTCAAAGAGCGAGAAGAGCCATAGAAAGAATGTTGGAACTAAGGTAGTCTTTTTCTTCTTATGTAATGTATTAAAGGGTTTGTTATTCCTCTGTACCCCACTATTTTGTTTTTTGTGAGGATATCCAGCTGTTTTTCAATCTCTTTTTCAGAAATATCCAATTGAGAACTCAATTTTTCTATTATATCATATTTTTCCAATTCTTCCAATAATTTTTCTCCTAAACTTTTTTTGTTTCTTTTTTCTGCTGCTTTTATTAGATTAGAAGCCTTTTCTTTGTCAGTGATCTGATAAAATTTTTTTCTGCAGAAATTATCGGGATGGCATAAAGAAGGAGCATTTTCTCTTATCTTAGAGCAGTTTGGAGGCAGATACCATTTTGATCTTCCAAAATCGTTCATGCTGGGAGACGTTGTAAGTCCAAACCCTAAATGATAGAACACGTTTTCTTTTTCTATCGGTTGGTCCTTGAAAAGAGGAGGATCGCATCTACTTCCAGCTTCAAGGATCATTGGAACTATCTCTTTGAGAATAACTTCGATTTCCTTTTCCTGAAGCTCCACATTGTAATTCCTGTCAAAAATTCTTGTGGATGGAAAAATTCTTGCATAAGACAAAAAAGAAGTCAGGAGAACAGTTACAGCATAATTTCGTGTCCCTGAGGAGACTCCGTTAAACGCTGCATTGATGCATGGTGGGAATTTATTCGAAGAAAGCTTTTCTGTGGTTTTTATGGGTGCGGAATAAAACTTTACGGAATTGAAAATTTTTTTATGGAGGGGGTGATCTGCTTTTTTTATCGCATCTGAAATACTTTGTATATAGTTATATGTTTTTTTCCCTAAAAGGTCACCATATATCGTCACGAGCTCATATTTAGAAACGTAGACCTTTCCGTTGGAGATATACTCTGAAATAGGATCGATCACATCGTACACTTCATACCAGTTCAGCATAAACTCTGCTGGAGCATTTTTCAACGATCGCAATCGATACGCATCCTCGCCTCCGAGATCCGAAGGCTCTATATCTATAAGATCTTTCATATCCGATATATCTGGATTTATCTCAAGTCTTTTCTGTATTGTCTGTTTCAAAATAGTTACCGCACGAAAACTCTTCTGGGAGATCGGAGATAGCGCTAAACTCTGACATAATAAAAAGAAAGAGACTATGTCATCTTTTTCCTCAAGATTTATGTAGTAATCCG
>JAGLWR010000019.1 GCA_023133315.1 Methanomicrobia archaeon
ACAAATATGGGGATCTTGTTTTTATACGCCCAGTAAACTATGGAGTCTTTGGAATCTATACGTTTCCCAATCTCCCATAATAGTTCTCTTGAAGAATAATCTTTATTTTCTATCTTCTCAAATATCTTTTGAAGTTTTTCTTCAAGTATCGTGCCGTAAGACTCGTTTGGAATCAATACATTCCCCAATCTGTTTATACCCTCTTTATGGAGCGTAACATCGTCTAAACTGAACTCTCCGTGGTAGTAATCTTTCCAGATCCGTGCCAGATCGTGGTCCAGTGTTCCGCACGTGGTGATAATGCAGTCAAAAAGTTTATTTTTGATCAGGTCCTTTATAACGCCCCTCACGCCTGTGGCTATTATGCATGCGGGGAAGGAAAGAAACTTGTAGCATTCCTCTTTTTCCATTTTTTCTAGAATACCCAATCCCAAAGCCATTTTTTTACAGGTGAATCCGCCAGCTTCGTACATTTCGTTCATCAGATCTTTGAGACTCATCTCTTTCCTTATTCGTATGTCTGCAACTTTCTTCTGCAAAAGATCACCTTAGAAATCAAAGCCCTTAATCAAGGATTTTTTCAGTATATCCCAGGAAGTGTCTTCCTGATATGTGAGTATATACTTGTTTACCTTGGAAAGTTCTTTTGTTTTCTCTAAAGCGTCTTTAAAGGATCCTATGTCATCTATGTAACCGAGCACTGTAGCATCTCTTGCAAGATATACCATCCCATCGGCATTGTTTCTCACTGTTTCTACGTCCATCCCTCTGTTCTCTGCCACGGTTTGTATGAACTCTTCGAATATAAGATCTATCTGTGATTGGAGCATTTCTTTCTCTTCTTCTGTGGGTGGTCTCCATGGAGCTCCCATATCTTTTTTATCTGAGGATTTCCAGACCCAGTAAGCTATTCCTTTCTCCTCGTTGTATCCTGAGTAATCGACCCAAACAGCCAGAACACCTATAGCCAGTACTGCAGAGTTTTCATACGCGTATATATAAGAGGCTGCAGAAGCAGCGTAGTATGCTCCAGAAGCACCGTACTCTTCAATTATGCAGACAATGGGTTTCTTTTTATTTACCTTTTCTACAGCTTTTTCTAACTCTTTCGAAGCGTAAACACCCCCTCCGGGACTGTTGACTTTGAGAATTATACCTTTAACGTTTGAATCATAGCCCAATTCTGTTAAATTCTCTGCCATTTCAAATGTATCTATAACACCCTCCACTTCAAAGACCTCTATTCTATTATTGTAGTATATGGAACAGTTTACAACGTAAGCAAGAATAAATATCCCTATTATTACCAGAGCCGATAGTTTTATAGTTCTTTTTAGATTGAATTTTTTCATACGATATCTTTAAATGAGATAATTTATAAAGGTTGTTGTGGGGCGGGATTCTCGTTGTCTTATAAAGGCTTCAGTTATTGATAGTAGTTGGATAACTACATAGTATAGTAGAAGATTGATGGAGGTGATATTTTATGAAATTTGTGGATAGTTTTTTAAAGTTTTTGAAACATATTAAAAATAAGTTGGTAATTATGGTTAGGGGTAAAAAGCTTTCAGAAGAAAAAGAAAGAGCTTTGAGAGAAGCTTATAAGAGTGCTCATGAAGAATCACCAATAGATACAAAAAAGATACTTAGAGAATTGGGGGGAGAAGAATCTACGATCACAGATGAGATCCGTGAGTTTCTCAGAGTGGATTTCACAAAAGAAAGTTCTTTTAAATTTTTTAGAAAACTCTTTCAAATATTAAATAAGATGGAAGAAAAAGAGTTATACGACTTTATAAGGAATGAAATAGAGAATAAATGGAAAAAAGAAAAACTAATAAACAAAATAAAGGAATTAGAGGAATCAAAAGAGAAATTCAGGGATTTAAAACTCAACATATTAAAATCAAGAAAACACATCACTCTAAAAAAAGAAGATTATTGGAATACTCTACCACTAATAAGATATACGGAAGTGTCAAACAAGTCTTTCCGAAAGTTGGGAATATCTTTAGATGCTTTCTACATGAAAACGATTCGATGCCTTATTGAGGAAATTGATGGAGTTTTTTTGTCTTTGATAGCTAAAGAACAGGAGTAATCTTTATGGAATTTTCTAAAGACATCAAAAAAGAAAGACAATTAGAACAACAAAATAGAGAGATGTCTGAAGAAATCGATAGATTATTGGCAAAAGAAAGGACACCAACACAATTCAAAAAACCAAAAGGACTACCCATAGAAAGAATTATACGTACAGGTTTTAAAATAGTTATCATACTTGTAGGACTCCTTATAATTTGTATAATGATTGCTTTAAAGGCGTTGATGTAAGATGACTATGGAAGATGTATCTCGAAAAGATATTGAGACATCATATCTCTATTTAGTAGAGAATAAGAATAAAATAGATGAAAAAGAATTTATAAAGTTAAGAGATTCTCTTAAAAATTCTCTAATCGAACTTTATGTACAAGGCAAGGTGTCAGAACACTTTTTCAATAGTTACACCCAAAAGATAAAGGATTTAGAGAAAAAAGAAGTTATAAAAGATGAAGATATTCTTTTTGAAAGATGTCCACTATGTGGAAAAGAAACAGGAGCTCGTGTAATAAGAATTGAGAGTGAAAAGGATATATTTATTACAAAAGTAAAAGAAGTCAAATATGTTTGTGCCTCATGTGGTTCAGTCTGGAAGGGAAAGAAGGGATCGTATTGGTTGGTAAAGACAAACTATCCAACTATGTACGGGGGAAAGGCTTTATCATTACCAGACTGGAAAAGTGTAGGTAAGACAGGATTTTCACGATACCATCTATTGCTCAAAGAATTAGCAGAAGGCAACTTTAGAAGACTAAGAAAATTAAATCAAAGTGAAGTTCCAATGATTTTACAACGAGACGAGATAGCTCTTTATTATGAAAAAAATTGTGTTCTTTATGAACCAGAAGAGAAGGTGGAGTATCAAGAAAGTTTCGCTGGATTGATTCCAGGCTGGGAAAATTTAAGATTCCTTTTAGGAGGATCAAGAGGGTCAATTAAATCTTATACAGAAATAGAAGAAATAGATGAGGGGACATTAATATTAACGAATTGGAGATTGGTACTCATGGGTAAGAAAGAAACTTATACCATTTTTCCAAGACATATAGTGAGAGTGGAAATATTCAAAGATTCTATTATGGTACATGAATCATATGGTGCACCCAAATCTTTCTGTGTATATAATCCTGAGATACTGGGAAATGCACTAATAGGTGTATCCAAAATCGTACCTGGAGAAGAGCATAAAGAGAAAAATAAAGAAAGTACGGTGTCAGAGATAGAAACACCAGAGGAAAGAGATTTGGATCAGTTGGACAAAATAAAAAAAATAATAAAATACTATAACAAAAACGGATACAAGGTATTGGGATACAATTTTAAAGACCCAATTTTAAAAGCTACTATCTCAAAAGACAATAAAACATATTTAGCTGTTATAGATATAGAAACAAAAGACGTAGAATATGTAGCTGTCAAAGAGGAGAAACAAGAAGAATAAATATTGAGATGTTCTAAGCAAGAAACTCAAACATGATATAGCTGGGTATTATAGATGAAAAAGAAAGTGGGAAAAAAGGAAAAGAAAAAAATTAAACAAGAGTTTGTTTGGGGTAGAGTAAAAGATTCTGTACCTTTCTGCGTCAAGCTTTATGAGATAATTCTTACTGCAGTGCTGATTGCAGTATTGATCTCAACATTTGTAGTTATTGCCATAGAATTGACAGAAATATCAACTTGGGATTTATTTAATAACGTAATATATTTTTATGCACCCTTTTTGGTTGCTATACTATTGTTTTCATATATCTATAATATAAAAAATCTTTCAGAATACAAATTACCAAAAATATTGTCACCATTTAACTTAGAACATTTGGTGTACTTCTGTTGTATATTGCTCGTTCTAATAAGTATTGGATTTTTAGATGAGATTTTATCATTTGTCACTTCAAATGAAGCAATATCCAAAGGAACTATTGTTGTTCATATTATGTGTAATTGTAAGCTTTTTATACGGTCTAATTTACTTTTTTGTTTTCTATTTATTTGGATCTCACAAATCATTAATAGAAAGATCAGTATAATTGAAGTAATTTTGGTTTATGCTATTTGGCTTCCGATTTTAATATTGTCATTGCTAATACAAATAAATGTCATTCCTAGAGTAATAAGTAGTCCTTGGTCTTATGTACTTTTGTTTCTATATACTTTTTATTTTTGCGTTATGATTCTCACAATCAGAGAACTGAATTCAAGATAAAAAGTTTTTCTTTTAATTTAAAATAAAAAATGTATTCAATCTATTTTTACTCTATTTAGATCTTATTTAAACTGGGATAAAGATATAAACTCTCTCAAACCCTCTCATAAACTCCATTGAGATTTATTTCAAAGATCGCTACAGGCATCCCAACGTTCCAGATTGAAAGGATCTGTGGATGGATCTCGCCTATATGCCCAATTGGTTTTTCGTCTATCACGATACTGCCAGCTCTACCATCTATGAAACATTTTCTTTCTTTTTCTTCTATGCCGTAGGAGATACCAAGATTTTTGAAAAATGAATTTAAGATCTCCTTACATTCTGTAAAATTGGCTTTTTCATGGCATATACCAACAGAAAGATTAACCTCTTCTTTTATTTTTCCATTTTCGATCCTAAAAACTTCTCCTATCTCAAATATGTTCTGTGGATACTCATAATGAGTGTTTATGGAATATACACGCATTAACCCTGGCATTAATAAGTTTCTCAGAGCGTAATATTCTACAGTCAAAGCATTTTTCATTTCTGCTATTTTTTCTTCTTTTAAATTCATTTTTGTGAACAAATCTTCTTTGTTCGTGAGAATATAGTTTTTTACCTCCATCAGCTTAAATCCTACCATCAAGTTTCTCACGTTTTTTAAAAATTCTTCAAATGGATCGTTTTCACCGATAGTTGATATATTTGGGATCTCAGGCTTGAAGTTGTTGAATCCGTATGCTATGGCAACATCCTCTACAATATCAATTTTATGCATTATGTCTGCCCTGTATGCAGGAATAAATACCTCTTTACCTTCTATATCATATCTCATTCTCTTTAGAAAACTTGAAATTTCATCAAAACTTAAATTAAGTCCAAGGGCTTTATTGGTATAGTTTACGTCTATCTCCATCTTTTTTGGGGTCATATTTGGATACACATATTCTTTATTTCCATCTTTAACATTTACAGAATAAATTTTTCCCTTTCTAATTGCCAGACTCATTATAAGAATGTTCAAAGCCTGTTCAAGGTATTTCACTCCGTGTCCCGTTATATCTATGAAAAGACTCTTTGTAGTTTCCGTTACCTTTGTATGCTCCGAGTTTATTATCGGGGGCATTGATAGAACTTGTTCTTTAGAATCTATCCAGAGAGGATATTCCTCGTATTTTTCCAGAAGATGTTTATATTCAACTCCTTTTTTGTGCTCTTGGAGTATCTCCTCGAGGTTCATTTCTTCGTAACATTCCAGAGGTATAAACCTGTAATCTTTTGGCATCGTCGTGTAGCGAACAGGGAACTCTACTTTATCCAGATCATGAACACCTATGGCCACCCTTCTTCTGTTTCTTCCGTGCGTGAGATGCAGTTTTTCCTGTACCTGCATTAAGGATTTGATAGCGGCGTCATTCAACTCTACATCTTTTACGACTGCACAGACAGCGTCAGGTCTTACTTTTTTTACCTTTTTATCTATGAAAGCCCTGTATCCGCAGTCATCTGATTCAAAATGACATAGTCCAATCTTAATATTCAAAAAACCCTGAAGTGCTAAAGCAAAACCTTCGACAGAGAGCATGTCAGGTCTGTCCGGGAATATTTCTACTGTTATTTCTTCGCCGAAACTCTCTAATTCGGTTCCCATCATCGGTATTTTTTCCACCAAAATCTTATCATCAACTTCTTTTCCGATCAATTCCAGGAGATCATTCTTATCAATAGTTATTGTAGGCATTTTCTCACCTTTCGAAAAATAACTTTAATTCTCTCAGTTGTTTTAGATCATTTTTGTAAAGGTCTCTCAGATCTACGATATCCCAGTATTCTCTTATAATCCTTTCAGGACCTGGCCCCCATGCGAGCACGGGAATATCTTCTCCAAGCAGAGGAACTACCACCTCAGGCCTGAATATCCCCGCTCCAAATAACTCCACCCACTGTTTTTTTGTCGGATGAAATACTTCTGCTTCAACACTCGGCTCCGTGTACGGAAAATACGCAGGTCTGAACCTGAATTTTTTGAATCCCATCTTTACCAGATACCTTTTCAAGTATCCAAAAAGCTGTCTGAAACTGGCATTTTCGTCGACTACGATCCCGTCCGTCTGGTAAAACTCGGCCAGATGATTCCAGTCCAATGTTTCGTTTCTGAAAACTTTTCCAATGGAGAAAAATTTGGCAGGGATATCCTCTTTTTTCAACGTTGCCAATGTCCTTGCGGATAAACTCGTGGTGTGCGTCCTCAAAATGAGTTTTTTTGCTATATTTTCATCCCATTCATACCCCCAGCCTTCCATTATTCCATTTTCATGCATATTTTTTACGCTTTTTACTAACTCTTTCTCTGGAAGAGAGTTTTCCTCGGGATATTTTAAAAAGAACGTGTCCTGCATATCTCTTGCAGGATGATCTTGCGGCTGGAAAAGAGCATCGAATACCCAGAACTGTGTATCTACTATGGGACCTTTCATCTCTTTGAAACCCATCTCTATCCAGATACTTCTTACGTACTCTAAAGCTTGGTTTACAAAATGTTTTTTCCCCGGATATATCTCCTTTACATCTGTTTTTATATTGAATTTTTTAAATTCGGCATTTTTCCATAATTGTTTAATAATTATTTCTGGTGTTAGCTGCGATATCTCTTCTTTAAGAACTATACCTTTTTCTAACTCCTGAATTCCGAGGTCTGTCAGGATAAGAGTTCTTTTGATCTTCTCTTTTATCTCTACAGCTTTTCTGGATTTTAAAATATCCAGAACGTTTTTCGGAATTTCCTGAAGGTTCATTTTATCTTTTTCCAAATTTTTCAGAATTTTTTCATCTTCTGTTTTTCTATTTAAGAAATTTTTACCTTCTTCAGTAATCTCCAGGAAATTCCTATTTTTTATTTTTTTAATTCTGGCCCAGTCTCTTTTTTTGAGCCATCCGAGTGCAATTCCGCTTTCTAAGTGCAGTTCATCGAGAAATATTCCTTTTCCAATCTTCTTCAATACGTCTCTTTCAGGCAGCGTCGTTGAAAGTTTTTTGCCCCCATCTGTAATTTTAACAATTCTCTCAATTTTTTCTTCGATTTTTATCAGATTCTTAGAAGACAGCCAGAGTGCAGCTCGCATTACAGCGACTTCGTCCAGGTTTGCTCTTTTCGCTGTATTTTCTACACTTTCTTCTTTATTCTCCTTTAATGCTATAAGAACTTTTTTTTCGTGTAAACTAAGCACAGAAAAACCTCCTAAAACTAAGCAAAAGGATCAAAATTGGCGGGGATCACGCACCGTGTTGTTCATGATAAAAATAGGGGAAGGTACTTTAAAAGGTTTCCTCTATGGAGTTGCATAATTTGCCTCTAATTAACTTTATTTTCTATCGATTGATTCAAAGTCATAAATTGAAAACCTTTAAAAGGTAACGATCAGAGAATAGTTATGGAGTTGTTCAAAAGGGAAGTATTTAGAAGATTGTTAAAAAGAAACAAGAATTCTATAGCTGCAGGTATTATCCTTTTCATTATAGGAAGCGTTGCAGGATATGTTTTTTATCTTGGCAATCCGGGCATTGGAGATCCAGAAGAATCGCCAGTATTCAGCGCACTGAAAGAAAAATTTTCTTTTTTTGAAACTTTGAACACTCCCGGTAAAATTCTTTTTATTTTTTTAAATAATCTTTTGGTGGTCGTTCTCTCCATATTTCTTGGAGCTATTTTAGGACTTTTTCCAATTTTTGCGGCCCTTTTGAATGGATTTGTCATGGGAATGGTTTCAGGAGCAGTGGTAGAAAGTGAGGGAGTTGGATATCTTTTAGCAGGGGTAGCACCTCATGGAATTTTTGAACTACCTGCAATTCTCGTCGCCATAGGACTTGGATTAAAGCTCGGATATCTAATTATTAGTACGATCATATCGATACTTTTGAGTAAACCAACGAAAGATAACGATTTCAAAATTTTCTTCGGAGAGTTAAAACCTGCGCTCATGATAATAGTGTTGCTGCTCTGCATAGCTGCCTTTGTAGAGGTTTTGATAACGCCTGCGTTTATAACAATAGCGGGAGGTTAGAAAATGGATAAAGAACTGATAGATATACTCGCGTGCCCCGTTTGTAAGGGAGACGTTTTTCTGGACGAAAAACAAAATAAAATAATCTGTAAAAAATGTGGAAGAAAATACAGGATCGAAGATGGGATACCGATAATGCTTGAAGAGGAATCAGAGTTATAAAACTATTTTCCCATCAAAGATCGTTTTTTCCACTTTTATTTTTTCCATCTCCGAAAAAATATTTCCTGAAAGTATAACGATATCTGCAAGTTTTCTTCTTTCTATGCTTCCGAGATCATCCTCTCTGTAAGCAAGATAGGCACTTCCCATTGTATAAAATTTAATCGTATCTTCGATGGAGATACTTTCTCCATAGGGGTCGTTGACAGCCCATTTTATTCCAAATAGTGGAGAAAAAGGCATGCAGTCAGACCCAAATCCTATTTTAATCCCTTTCTCTACCATTTTTTTGTATCTGTTATTTAAAACGGCTCTATCTCCTAATCTTTCAACATACATGTTTTTAGACCATTTCAAAAAGTTGGGCTGTAATGAACATGGAACTTTCAGTTTTTTAATTCTTTCACGAATTTTTTCGTTTGTTATTTCAACATGTTCCATTTTATGTCTCATTTTTCCTGGGATACTCTCCAAGCAGTCCAGTACCTGTTCTATTGCTCTATCACCTATGCAGTGGATCATTGCCTGCAGTTCATTTTCATCAGCTTTTTTTATCAGTTCCATAAGTTCCTCGTCTTTATAGAAGAGCGTACCGTTTTGCCCAGTTCCTTTATAATTGAAAGACAATGCAGCTGTTTTAGCTCCCAACGATCCGTCTGTAAATATTTTAATCCCGTTAAATCTCAATTTTTCGGATCTTATTCTGGAAAGGCCTGCGGCCACGATATGATCGATATATTTTGCCTTCATATACAGATGGGCTCGTACTCCGAGGATTCCTTTCTCCTCTGTTTTTTCATATGCCCTGAAGATATGAGGTGTAACTGTATCCACGATACTTGTAACTCCAAGAGAGTATGCGAGCTTTGTTGCATTTTCTATGCCCCTGACATAATCTTCAATTGTTTTTGGGCAAATTTTCGAGATCTTGGAGAGGTTATCCTCTTTAAATATTCCTTTTTCTAGATCATAGAATTTAGGATTGAGATCGTTGAGATCTATCATCCCCATGGCCGCAGAATTAAGTACTGCCAGATGTCCGCAGACTCTAATGGCTATTACGGGGAAATCAAAGACATCTAAATCTTTTCTGAGTATATACCTCTTTTCTTTGAATAACGTTTCATCCCATCCGTGGACAACGTTTAATTTCTTTGTTTTTATCGTTTTCAGGACGTCTCCCACGCTCCCACACTCTGAAACATCATTTTCCACATCGGTTCCCATCGTTGCAAAATGCGTATGGGAATCAAAAAATCCGGGAATAACAGTTTTTTCCTCTGCATCTATTACGACAGTGTTTTTATCGATTAAGTTCTCTATCTGTCCCACTTTTTTTATCTTGTTATTTTCTATATAGACATTTTTTTCTTTTCTGCCAAAGATATCTCCATTTATGATGGCCAGGCTCATGTTTTATCAATTGCCCACACTTCTTATATATTTATTTATCAAAAGTGAGTACGTAAACTTAAATTTATAAACGTGTTATCCAATCATCTTTCATGATACGGTTCAAGGATGTGTCCTTCAGATACTCAAAAGATCAAAATTATGTTTTGCAAGATATTAGTTTTAATGTTAAAAAGGGAGAGTTTTTGGGAATGTCAGGACCTTCGGGATCAGGGAAATCTACTTTATGTCTGATGATGAACGGGATTATTCCCAAAACAATTCAGGGGGATTTTTCTGGGGATGTATACATAGACGGTGAAAATATAGCAGAAAAAGAAATTTATGAAATCTCCGAAAAGCTTGGATTGATCCTTCAAAACCCGGAATCTCAACTATTTTCAATGACCGTAGAAGAAGAACTGGCATTTGGTCCCGAGAATCTTGGAATAAAGAGGGAGGAAATAGAAGATAGAATATCATGGGCTTTACGGTTAGTGAGCATGGAACGATTTAGAGAAGCTTTTCCGCATCAATTGTCTGGTGGCGAAAAGCAGAAGATCGCTATAGCCTCTCTCCTTACGATGAAACCAGAGATTTTGGTTCTTGATGAACCAACGAGTAATCTCGATCCAAAAAGCAGGATAGAGATCTTTAAGATCGTACAGAAGTTGAACAGAAAAGGAATGACAGTTGTTGTCGTGGAACACGAGACAAATTTTATCAGCACTGCAGACAATATCCTGATCTTAAATGAGGGGAGGATCGTCAGGTATGGAACTCCAAAAAAGATATTTAGAGAAGCAGATTTTTTAAAAAAAATCGGAGTTAGAGTTCCAGAAATCGTTGAATTTTCTCATTGCCTTTTGAAAGATGGATATACAGACGATATTTTTCTTTCGGTGACTGAGGCTCTGGAGGGGTTAAATGTTAAAAGTAGAAGATCTCTGTTATGAGTATGAATCAGGGTTTCAACTAAAAAATATAAATCTTGAGGTAAAGGGAGGAGAGTCCATAGGCATTATTGGTGAGAACGGATCGGGAAAAACAACACTTGTAAAAAACTTGATAGGTCTTCTAAGACTAAACTCAGGCAGAATCCTTCTCGACGGAAAAGATACGTCCACGATGAGTGTTGCCGAGATCGCCAGAAGTATAGGATTTGTGTTCCAAAATCCGGATAATCAGATATTTGCTTCCAGTGTAAAGGAAGAAGTTAGTTTTGGTCCCCAGAATTTAAAAATAGACAACATTGAAGAAAAAGTAACCAATGTACTGAAAACAACCGATCTTTTCAAATATAAAGATTCGCATCCTTTTAATCTATCCGGCGGAGAAAAACAGAGACTGGCCTTGGCTTCTATTCTCGTAATGAATCCAAAAATTCTTATTCTTGACGAGCCCACCTCCGGACTGGACTTAAAGAATGCGAGGAAACTCATAGAGATAGTAAAAAAGCTTCAGAAAGAAGGAAGAACATTGATAGTAATTTCGCACGATATGGAGTTAATATCAGATCTCTGTGATAGAGTTGTTTTAATGAAATCAGGTGAAATTATAGCCGATGGAGCTATAAAGAAGATATTTGATGATCATGATCTACTTGAAAAGACGAGACTCGATCTTCCAGAGATAGCAAAACTCTCCAAAATATTAGGATTTGGTGTTGTTTTCAGTCCCGAAGAGCTCTATAGAAAGTGGAGGGCGTCACATGATTAGATACACGATGTTTCTCAAACGAAAATCGATCCTTCATTCTATAGATCCGCGATCAAAGATAATCCTCTCATTATTTTTATTCGTGGTGTGCATCTTTTTTAATAATCCTTTTTTCGTTGGAACTTTGTTTTTTTCTCTTATTATTTTCCTTAAAATATTTGGAAAAGTGGAGATAAGAAAAACTCTTTCATTTTTAAAACCGATGCTTCCTTTTGTTATAATGATAATGCTTCTATGGATACTTCTGGGGAGTGAAAAGGGGAATGTTATCTATCAGATATGGAAGCTAAAAATAAAGGATGTGAATATAGCAATGGCTTTTGCAATGGGATTCAGAGTTCTTGCAATGATTCTGTCAACATTTTTACTTTTAATGACGACGGAACAGAGAGACCTCGTTCTCGCACTGGTAAAAATGAAGCTTCCTTATGACTACGGGCTCACAATAGCGATCGCTTTAAGGTACGTACCGACGCTTGCAAGTCTTGCAGTTTCTATAACAGACGCTCAAAAAGCACGAGGCCTGGAGCTGGAAAAGGGAAATATCCTCGAGAAGATAAGAAAATATGTCCCGATCCTTGTGCCTTTGATAGTCAAATCAATACAGTTGGCCCAGGAACTTGCCATAGCCATAGAAACGAGAGCGTTCGGTAAACCCAATAGAACCTTTTACAGGGACCTAAAATTTAAATTCAAAGATCTCGTATTTCTTTTTGCAGCTGTGATTTTCTTTGTCATATGCTTATATTTGAGGATAAAAGATTATGGTACTCTGGATATTTAGGTTTTAAAAAATATTACGATTTTAGTAGATTTTCTGTTTTGTGTTAAATTCATTTCTCCAAACACCAGAGAACCGCCTTTCTCATCAACTCCCAGTCCGAACCCCGATCATCCAGTTCATCTTCAACAGGTAATCCATCGCGCTCACTATCCTCCTCGAATTCGGGATGAGTGCCGATGATGAATACCCTGCCTTTCCCATACTCAAAGGCTACCATTGCGGGCTGATTTACGATCTCGTACTCACCTAAAACGTCTATATCAGCGTTCTCGTTTGGTATGAACATTGGACCATAACAATAAGCAATCCAGAGTGGATCCTCAGATTGTGTTACGGGATGAGTGTGATCCATGATATTCACTTCGCACATAATACAGTAGGGGTATGGTGCGATTTCGTCGATGGGACCCTGGGTCGTGCCGGGAAATATTCTTAGAGGTGTCAGGGGGAGCTGATCCCCCTGCCAGATGACCTTTTCTCCTGTAAAGTATGCCCCTCCACAGATCCCGATGTAACTTCCCCCGTCACGAATAAAGTTCCTTATATTTTC
>JAGLWR010000190.1 GCA_023133315.1 Methanomicrobia archaeon
ACTCTGCATCTATGCCTTTTTCATTAAAAAGCTGGAATGCTATATTTACTATATGTTCGCTAGCTGGTAGAGCCCAGTTTTCTGCAGGCGGTCTTGTTGGGATAGAGATATAACTTTTATGAGGTCTTAATTTTGTAAGAAAACTCGCTATCTTTTCAATTTCTTCATAGTAATCATTAATTCCCTTTATAAGCATGGTTTCTGTTGTCAGTTCTCCTTCGAATCTCTCGGCAAACTTGAGCATGGCATTCAGTATTTTTTCAAGATTTAGGGATTTATGTGGTCTATCAATTCTTTGCCATATGTCTTTGCTTAAAGCATCCACTTTTAAGGACACCCAATCTGCCTTACATAAATCATCTCTAACATCTTTCTTCCATATAAGAGATGCATTTGTAATAACTGCTATTTTTATACCTAAACTTTTTAAGAACTCAATTTCCTTGCCAATGTTAATATCCAGTGTAGGCTCTCCATCGGGGACAAACGTTAGATAATCTATTATTTCTTCTCTTTTATTTGCCTCTTTGACTTTCTTTTCTACATCCTGTATAATTTCATCTATCTTGTAAAATTCTCTTCTTTTATTTTCCATGTGTATTGTCTTTCCAATCTGGCAGTAAACACAAGAATATGTGCAAATCTTTGGTGGGATATTGTTAATTCCCAAGCTCTGACCCAAACGTCTTGATGGAACTGGTCCAAACGCTATCATAATTCACCTCCTCTCATCGCTTTGATTACAATAAATGATCCTTCGTCATATCCTTCTTTTACAGACTCGGTATGTTTTATGCTCTTTAAATCATGAAAGATTGTCTGAGCAATTTTAAAATTAGAGAATCCCTTTTCTTTCAAGAGATCGATAATTTCATCTACTGAGTAAAAAATAGCTTCTTTATAAAAAATGCTCTTATCTTTATTTTTCTGATACATCATTCCTACAGGACTTTTTTTATCGATAAATCCTATTAAGAAATATCCGTGAGGCTTTAATACCCTATAGACCTCCTGAAAAGAAGTTTTAATATCGTCCACAAAGCAAATAGTTGTTACCATTAACAAGAAGTCAAAAATGCAGTCCTTCAATGGAAGTTTCTCAGCTATTCCTCCGATAAGGGTTATTCCTCTTCTCTCTGCGATCGTTCCCATTTTTTTGGAAGGTTCAACTCCATATCGTATCCCTAAAGGTAATGCAAACCTTCCAGTTCCCACGCCTATCTCGATGCCTTTGCCTTCTGGTATCATTTTCTTTATCGCCAGAAGTTCTGATTCATAAACAAACCTATTTCTCTCAAACCATTCTTCATATCGTGTTGTATTTTTTTCAAAGACTTCAATTCTTGCCATTATATCAACATTTTATTTTTTTAATTTTACTATTTATAAAGAGATAACAGGATTCTCAAGTTTTCCGATCTTTCCATCATGAATGAATCTCGCAATTTTCATAATTGTGAGTCTGTACAATTTAATAAAAGCGTTTGTGTTTCTTTGGTAAAGCTGTCTTTCCCTATTTCCCTTTTAAAATAATTATTTTTTCTTTCCAGAACGGTTTCGTCATCACTTGGATGTGGGTCAAAAACCTACATCAATCTGTAAAGAAAAGATTTTATCTATACTCATTTCCCTTAACTAATTTATTTTTTCTTTGGGATAAACCACTTTCTTTTTTGAAAAAAGAAAGGGGTTGGTTAGTGGGCCCGCTGAAAAATGAGCCAAGTCGAAGAGCTGGATCACCCTCAGAGGGACCATGAGTGAAAATGGAGCAAATCTCTGATTTGATACATCCCTAACGATGTTTCCGATAGGAAACTCGAGAGGTGAGTGGGCCCGCTGAGATTTGAACTCAGGACCTCTGCCTTGTAAGGGCAGCGTCATTACCCCTAGACCACGGGCCCTTTATGTTAATTTAACCAAAATTGTATAAAAATCTTTGCTCGCATGTGATAGCAAAAAACTTTTATACTCATAAAAGTTCTCATGTGTAGAGTGATTTTATGCAGAAAGGAGATTTCATAGAGATAGACTACGTTGCAAAGATAGTGGAGAGTAATAAGATATTTGATACCACGATGGAGGATAAAGCCAAAGAACACAAGATCTATAAAGAAAACCTCAAATATGGTCCCATAAAAATTGTTGTTGGTGCAGAATACGTGATGAAAGGGATGGATGAAGAGCTATTCAAAATGAATGTTGGAGAAGAAAAATCCATTGAAATCCCCCCAGAAAAAGGATTCGGAAAGAGAGATCCTAAACTTATAGTCAAAGTTCCGTTAAAAGAGTTTAGAAAGCACAATATAACGCCAAGACCTGGAATCAGGATGGAAATAAATGGAAAATGGGCCACTGTAAGGAA
>JAGLWR010000191.1 GCA_023133315.1 Methanomicrobia archaeon
AGCCAGGTCAAAGTGCACACGTTGGTCATGGTGTGCCCACGGCAAAATTTGAGAATATTATGGTAGGGGTGGGAAAATGGTAGAAGAAATCCTGAGAAAGATAGTCGAAAACAAAGATTTCGACCAGATACAGGTTTCCGTTCTGCACAGAGAAAACAGTTTAACGCGTTTTGCGAACTCTATAATACATCAGAATGTTAATGAGACTCACATCGAATTGATTATCAAAGGAGTGATCGACAAAAAAATCGGACACATAACAACGACATCGTTCGAAAACATAGATGAAACATTAAAAACTCTCAAGAAAATAATAAAACTTCAAAAACCGAACCCTGATTTTAAATCCCTTCCCGAACCCAAGCCTCATAAAACGGTAAAGGCTTTCTATAGAGAGACGTACGAATCTACTCCCGAGGAGAGGGCAGAGAATGTAAAAACACTCGTAGAAAACGCGCATGAGAGAGACGTAGAATCTGTTTCGGGTGCTTTCAATACGACGTACACAAAGTTCACCATCGCAAACTCGCTCGGGATAGAGAAACAGTTCGAAACAACGATGGCGTCGTTGAGTACGAATGTCACGAGCAAAACAGGATTCGGATATGCTGATTTTGCATCACGAAACGTGAAAGAGTTCAACTTTGTTGATCTGGGGAACGATGCTGCTGAGAGGTGCATAATGAGTGAAAATCCCCGATCAATAAATCTGGGCGAGTATGAAGTCGTCTTGGAAGATTATGTCGTAGGTACGATGATGATGTACCTTGCTTTTATGGGATTCAGTGCAACAGATTACCAGGAAAAGAGGAGCTTCATGTGCGAGAACATCGGAAAAAAGATCACAGGAGACGTAACGATCTGGGATGACGGTCTCGACGAAACAAACTTCGCCGTGCCTTTTGACTTCGAAGGAGTCCCAAAACAGAAGGTACCCCTCATCTCCGAAGGTGTGGCAGAGAACGTTGTCTATAATTCGTATACAGGAGGGAAAGAAAATAAAGAATCCACGGGACACGCACTCCTCGAAACTGAAAGGCCGTTCCCCACGAATTTATTCTTCAAGTGTGGAGATTCCAACAGAGAAGAGATGATATCTGAGACAAAGAAAGGTCTTTTGGTAACGAGGTTTCACTACGTGAACCCGGTCCATCGTATAAAAACGATAATTACTGGTATGACGAGAGACGGAACATTTTTAATAGAAAATGGAGAGATAAAATATCCTGTAAAGAATCTACGATTCACCCAGAGTATTCTCGAAGCGTTAAAAACAGTGGAACTCATCAGCAAAGAGACAAAACTCGAGAGTATTTCGTGGTTAGGTGGTGGAATGAGAGTTCCAAAATTGAAGTTGGGAAAGTTCCTTTTTACAGGAGCGACCGAGTTTTAGGTGAGAATATGGATATAGAAAATATTATTAAAAAAGTAGAAGGAGCCGATTTCGTTGAAGCGCGATATGAAAAAGCGTTAACAAACACGTTGGTAATGAAAAATGGCAACATAGACGCGATAAACATAGAACAGGATAAAGGAATCAGCCTCAGAGTTCTTTATGACGGCGGCATAGGATTTGTCAGCACAAATAGTTCAAAAGATATCGATGATCTCATAAAGAGAGCAGTGAAAATGGCCAAAAATAACAAGAGCAAAGTCGGGCTGTCCAAGGAAAAGGCGTACAGGGATACGTGGAAAGTTGCACAGAATAAAAAAATAGAGGATACCGATCTCGAATGGAAAATCGAGTATCTCCAGAATCTGGACAAAATGATGATGGACACAAAAGTGAATATACCTGCACGTATCTTTCAGCTCCGCGATATCATCATAGAAAAAGAGTACGTGAACTCTGATGGTGCGAAGATATCGGCGTACCATCCCAAGGTTGGATTTTTCTATTTTCTTACCGTCGCAGGAAAGACGATCGAACAGGCTTACAAGCAGTTCGGTTATTCAGGAGGATACGAAGCATTTGATGCATGGGATCTTGAAAAAAGATGTATAGGAGAGGTAAAAGGACTCGAAAAAGTGGCAAATCGGGGAAAAGAAACGCCCAAGGGTAAAATGGATCTGCTCTGCGGTCCCGAAGTGACAGGGATAGCGGTGCACGAATCGTGCGGACACCCCTCCGAAGCTGACAGGATCATGGGGAGAGAGTCGTCCCAGGCGGGAGAGTCGTTCATTAAAGAGAACATGATAGGTACTGTCGTGGGAAGCGAGTGCGTGAATATAGCTGAAGATCCCACCATAGAGCACAGTTTCGGTTTTTACAAATACGATGAAGAAGGCGTGAAAGCAAGAATAAAATATCTCTATAAAGACGGAAAAATAAACGAATTTCTGCACAGCAG
>JAGLWR010000192.1 GCA_023133315.1 Methanomicrobia archaeon
TTCGGCAGTGCACTGACACCGAAAATGATCCGTGCAAAAATAATCATGACAGCGGTGAGCATGAATGCGAGAACGGTATGTTGAAGTACATTACTCAGTATCCATGAACTCTTGGGCAGCGGCGTTGCAGCCAGTCTTTTTACGGTGCCGTTTCTTCTGAGTTCCGAAATAACAGATGTTGCGCCCATTATTCCATTGGTCATTATGAATGCCGCTATGTAGCCCGGGAGATAATAATCAGTGGCGGTCATAGTTTTTTCAACGAGAGATTCAGCCGTTATGGTTATCGTTTGCTCCTCGACGCCTATGAGCTGATTGTTGAATGCATTGACGACACTCTCGAGTATGCTGCGAACAGCCATAGCCGACATGTCGTTTTCCTCCGCCAAAAATGTTAATTCAGCTCCTTCAGATGGGGGAAACATTTTTTTCCACTGTTCCAATCCTTCCCGTCCTTCTCTCATAGCCTGCAGTTCACTCTCGCTCATGTAACTGCTGAAATTTTCTTCAATGTACGTGAAGGTATCAGTTATAACACCCATTCTCATTGACATACTTTTACCCTGTGTATCTTGCTCGAATCCTTCGGGAATGATCAGTACTCTGTAATTGTACTCGAAAGAGGGGTTCTCTTTTACGTAGGTATTAACATCGATGCTCGGATCTAGTTCTTTTATCTCAAAAAACTCCATGGAATCCAAAACATCTATGAAGATTTTAGAAAGTTCGGTAGCTTCTCCATCTTTCACATCAAAGTTCTGAACGTGCAGCATGTATGTTGTACTTCCAGTTCCCCCAAAAACCGTACCGAAGATCAGCAAAAGCATGAGAGGGAAGAGAAACGAAAAAAACATGCCCGTTTTGCTTCTCATCCACTCTTTCATGAGTGCAAGAAACACTGATGGCACGCTTCTCATATCAACTCACCCCGTTCATCAACTCTATGACCAGCCAGGTGCGCAAACACGTCATCCATATTGGGTTCAATAATTTCTATCCTGTACCCATCGCCCATCTGATAAAGCTGGGCCAATGCTTTGCTTGCTTCCTCTCTGGTTTTAAATTTTCCCCTAATGATATCAGTATCATGAACAACATTTTCTGTAAACTGTTGAAGTATTTTCTCTGCTTCTTTAGTTTTTCTTCCCTTTACGCTCACTTTTATCCCTCCACCATATTGTGAAACGAGATCATGAACGGTGTTTGTGGCTATGAGTTTACCATTCACTATTACTCCCGCTCTATCACTTAACTGCCCCACCTCGTCCATGTAATGGGACGTAAGAAACACGGTTTTACCGAGTTTTTTGAGCATTCGTATTACCTCCCACGTTTCTCTTCGCGCATGGGGATCTAATCCCGTTGTCGGCTCGTCCAGGAACAGGAGTTCAGGATCATTGATCACTGCCATACAGACTCCCACACGTCTCTGCATACCGCCGGAGAGCTTATGGAACTGCCTGTTTCTCGTCTCCCACAGACCAAGGTCCTCAAGGACCTGTTTTGTTTCAGGTTTCACATCATATATCTTTGCTATGAGTTCTACATTCTCTTTTACAGTAAGACGCTCGAATGCATTGAATTCTTGGGGCATGACACCTATTCTCTTTTTTATTTCCATTTCTTCATTCAACACGTCAAAACCGAGAACTTTTGCAGATCCACTCGTCGGCGTTCTCAGACATTCCAATATCTCGACTGTGGTAGTTTTACCTGCACCGTTGGGACCGACAAGAGAGAATATCTCACCTTTATAAATGTCAAAGGATACTCTATCCACTGCTGTTACAGTTTTATACTGTTTTACAAGATTTTCGACTTCTACAACTTTTTCTGGCATCTCTTTTCCCTCCTTTTCACCTGTGCAATATTCTGTATTTACATCTCCATACATACTTTCTTTAAAAATTTTTCTATCAATATTAGTTTTTCGTTTTTATAAGTTTTTCTCATATCAGAAAAGACCTTTTATCTTTCCGTTAACAATATCCATATTTATCGCAGCAGGATTTTTTGAAAGCCCTGGCATCGTCATAATTTCTCCACACAATGGAATTATGAATCCAGCACCATTGGCTATCTTTATATCTCTGACTGTTATCGAGAAATTTTTGGGCGCTCCATGTTTTTTAGGATCGTCACTTAGCGAGTACTGTGTTTTTGCCATGCAGATCATTTTTTTGTCCAATCCGTGTTTTTCGAAATTTTTTATTACAGAATTGGCTCTTTTCGTATATTTAACAGAGTCAGCGCCATAAACATTCTGAGCCACTTTCTCTATCTTCTCTTTTATTGTCTCGTTTAGGTCGTATAAAAATCTGAAATTATTTTTCTTTTCACAGAGTTC
>JAGLWR010000193.1 GCA_023133315.1 Methanomicrobia archaeon
TCTCTGCCAAAATAAGAATTGCAGAAACAGCCATCAGAAAATACCCTCAATGAGAGGTTGTCTCTGTGACATGAAGATAATGCACCGTTGATCTTTGTGGTATCTTTCAATAACTTCCACAAAGCTGTATTTGAAGAATTTGTTGGCGGGTTTTTCTCTCCAGGAACGGTCTTTCTCACATTGTCCAAAAATATCAATGACCCTTTATATTTTTCGTTAGCTCTCTTCATCCCTTCAAGAGATTTTACAAAGAGAACATTCTTTACTTCAGGAGTTATGGGGTCCATCTCTCTCTCCAGCATCTCCTTTAAAATCTGAAAATTCTCTTCAAGTGTCCCATTGGGGAGAGAAGAATGGGATGTGCATAATATGTTCGCTTTTTTCTTTTGTAATTGTCTTATCGTAAGAATAGTCCTCACGGCCTGTTCTACCCTCAACGATGGTCTTGGGGGCTCATTAATGTCTGTCCTTAGATAAACTGTATCTAAATCATAATGTATGTCTGAAATATCGGCAAGAATTATATTTTCTGAGGTCTCTATGATCCTCACATGATCACCTAATACTATTTCTTTAGACTATATTTAAATCTTTTGCCGAAGATAAAATTATGTATCACTCATTACTGTACAGAGTTTTATGAAAAATATTCTCAAAAAGAGGAAAGAGAAGGAATATTATCCCAGCGAGTATACTTACCTCTTAAATACCAAAATCCAGATTTGCACATCTATTTTCTATCCATCTCTAAGAATAGAAACTTAAGAAACTTTACTACATTCCTGCGAGGGAATAAAGCTCCGGTATTTTCGATGTAATCTTTGTGTTCTTCTCCGACTCTTTCTATAATCTCACTGTCTTCGAGTCGAATCTCAACGAAGATTGGAATCAAGAAAATGAGAGCAGTTAAGAGAGCCATTACATTGTTTCTCAAGAAAGCGAATCCTACAGCGGCGCAGAAAGAACCGAGATACATGGGATGTCTGATATAAAAATAAATCTCTGAGGAGACTGGCGGTCCTTCTTCGGGATACACGGTGTATATCCCGAATCCATGTCCAATATTGTCGAACCCTGATCTGTTGATATGCACCGCTGTGAGGGGCCTGAATAATAAGAAGAACACACCAAGTACTAGCGAAGCCCAGAAAGGAAGTAATACCGACCCCTTCACCAGAAGAGGGTGAACCAACAGGGCATACCACGTAGCGAATATGGGTACTATAAAATGAAAGAAGAAATATCGGTATGCACGTTCACCGTATCTCTCTCGATACTTCTTTGCATTTTTCATGTGAAGGTAAGAGATCACCGTACATACTGCTGCAATAATGAGCTGACTGATAAGTGGAGCATACCACACAAGCGAATCGAACAGCCAGAAGAAGAAAATACACACTAAAAAAAGCAGAATCCAGCCCATGAATATGATTGCACTTTTCCACGGAGTTTGAAACTCCGGAATCTTTTCTTTCAGTAGTTCATACCCTCTTCTGGCCATTTTATCTCCTCATTTTTAGATAACTCCATATGATTACTATGATCACATAACTTAAAGAAATTTGTGCCTTTCATATAGGGTAGTTTAAATATGGCCTGAGATATATATCTTGTATGCAAAAAATTATCTTTAAGAAAAGCTGAGAATCGTATCATTTCGTATATTTTGGTTGGATATTAAATTTTTTCTATTTAACTTTTTCCTCCTAATTTTCGTGAGTATTCAAATACATGATATCACCACCACCTCACAATTTCTTATGCTTCAAATGATGCATTTCCGAAAACTTTATATACTCCGCCCATAAAATTTTATAGACTGTACAAAGATTAATACAAAGAAGAGGTGACAAAAATGGATGTCTTGATAGGTAAAAAAGGTGCTATGGCTTACGTACTTGCTGTAGTAACAGGGTTCAATGCTGAAGACAAGGTTATTATAAAAGCAAGAGGAAGAAATATATCCGTGGCAGTAGACGTTGCAGAGATAATAAGGAACAGATTCCTTCAGGAAGTAAAACTCGATAAAATCGAAATAGGCACAGAGACTATTGAAAACAGAGCTGTTAGCACAATGGAAATAACAATGTCGAAGTAAGGAGGAGTTCCAGTGGGAAAAAGGCCTAGACGATGGAAAAAAAAAGGGAAAATGCGATGGAGGCACAAAAAGAAGAGAATGAGGAGGATGAAGAAGAAACTCAAGAGAAGGAAGTGATTTAAAGGCCTGAGTAAAGTCTCTCCCATAAGAAGTTTGGCAATCTATTTTTTATTATTTTTTTTCTTACTTCTTCTATATTGTATTCCACTCTTTTTTCTTTGATTTTCATTTTTTCAGGATCGAG
>JAGLWR010000194.1 GCA_023133315.1 Methanomicrobia archaeon
GTAATCACAGTATCTATATACTTACTTTCTTCAATGCTTAAATAATGACTGTAAAAAGGAATAAAAGAGAAGACAGAACGTTTTGTCTCTAAGATTTCATCATGTATTATGCTCTCTTCAAAATTTTCTTCCTGGAAATTGTTCATTGCTGGTTCGCTCCATGATTTATAGAAATAATCGCATGAAGCGTTATACGCGAGAGACAAAATATAGAAAGAAATTAGGGAAAATATTGCAAATCTTTTAAAGGATATATTTTTTCTTTCAGCGTAAAAAAACCAAATAGAAGACGCCAGAAAAATGAATGGAAAACAGATTACAGCTCCCGAATAGAGGACAAATAGGAATTCTTCTATAACATTGTTACTGTGACCAATTTCACTCGAACTTCCTATGTGCCCTAGTGAAATTCTTATGTGGCCAATTGAATAGAATAAAATCAAAATAAGTACAATTAGAAGAATTATTTTTTTCACATTATCATAGTCTCTAATGTTTATACCCATTTAAACACCATGATTTTTCTATAATCTTTCTTATATTTAAATCTTTATACTAATAAGCATTTCTTGACCCAAGAACTGTATACCCAACCTATATAAATTAAAAGTTTGAGATCATGTTAATGGTATGTAGAAAACTGAGAGTTATAGACATTGTCAATGGTGAGTGGGACGAGGAAAATCAAGATGTCAAAACAGCATTTGGAAAAACAAATGAGATCAGAGCCTTTGGAACTGTAATGGATAAATTTGTAACAGAAGATGGAAAATACTCGTTCATAATCTTAGACGATGGGACCGAGACAATGAGACTCAAAACATGGAGAGACGATGTAAGGAGGATGGATGGGATAGAAAAAGGTGACATCATAGACGTCATTGGAAAACTGAACTATTATAATGAAGAAATTTACATATCACCAAAAATAATAAAAAAAATTTCCTATAATTTCTGGCTCTTAAGACATTTGGAGATAATAGAAAATTTAAAAACATTGCCTCAAGAAGAGATAGAGGTAAAAAAAGCAAAGGAAGAGGTAAAAGAGAAAAAAGAAGAAATAGATGAATTTGAAATTTTGGATACGGATAAAACAACAAAAAAGATACTCGAGATTTTGGAATCCGGGGAACTCAGCAAAGAGGAGATAATTGAAAAGACATCGTTGGATGAAATAGATGTTGAGCTGGCGTTACGAGAACTCATAGACGAACAAAAAATAGAAGAAAAAAATGGAAAGTTTAAGGCAGTGTGACTCCAGTGAGAATTATCGATACC
Source organism: Methanomicrobia archaeon (assembly GCA_023133315.1). GTDB lineage: Archaea > Methanobacteriota_B > Thermococci > Methanofastidiosales > B48-G16 > B48-G16. Next base: position 1,279 of record JAGLWR010000194.1, read on the forward strand.
TTATCTGTTTTCTCCAGTTCATCCCACCAGTACGTTTTTATTGTGACCTCTGTTTTTACCAATCCAATATCCGAGTACCAGTGGTATCCCTCTTCTATCCATTTCATTCTGCCCCAGTCTTCATTGATGTGTGGAGCGAGGAAATCTACGGAATGTTCCATGTAGTACTTCACTTTTGCGCATCTGTAGGTTTTTCCACCCGCCTCAATATCTTCAAATTCTTCAATATATATCTTTCGTTCGTAATTACCTCTTCCTTCCGGTGCACTGCCAGTCCACGAAATAACACCTAAGATCATTAAAGGATCAATTCTTCCCGTATGAATCTTTTCTGCCCCCTTCACGAGTGGATAAATACAGGGAAGGTCTGGCTCGTAATTGAGGACGTAGAGATTGAAGGCGGCTTTGGTTCCGCCAATTTTATAGCTGATTACACCTCTCAGATCCCAGTTGGAAGTATACCAGTACTCATAGTCGCCGCGCCAGTAGGTGTCATCAGGATTAGCGCTCCACCAGTCCGTCGTTCCCCATCTGAACCACGGAGTTCTGTCTCCTTCGTAAGGACTGTTATACGCTATGGTAGATCCCCACTCGTCCCCTCTAACCGTAAAGAGGTAGTTCAGTCGTGTTCCCATCTCATAATCTGGACGGTTTATCCTGTTTGATTCCTCTGGAGCAGCTGTCGGTTTAGGTGTTGTTGGAGTAGTTGGAGCCGGGGTAGTAGTCGGCGTCGGGGTTTCTAACGATGCTACAGTTATTGTTTTTGTTAGATTTCCTGCCTTTATCTCTATATCTCCTTCTGCATCTGCTGTATCCTGAAATTCCACTGTTTTTGAACTCTTTCCTTCTAATTCTACATTCTGAGTCTTTGATTTACTTCCTATCGTCACGAGAACGGTGTAACTTCCTGAAGTATCTCCTTTATTCCGAACATCGACGAGGATAGTCAGTGTGTCTCCTACTTTTGGATTTTCGGGAATCACTCGTAGATCAATGATCTCGAACTCTGCA
>JAGLWR010000195.1 GCA_023133315.1 Methanomicrobia archaeon
CTGTGCAGAACGGAAGCCTGTATCTGGTCGAAATCTTTGTTTTCGACTATCTTTCTCAGGATTTCTTCTACCATTTTCCCACCCCTACCATAATATTTTCAAATTTTGCCGTGGGTACGCCATGACCAACGTGTGCACTTTGACCTGGCTGGCCCTTACCGCAGTTCGGAACACCCCACACGTGCCAGTCATTGCCGATGGCGACAAGATTTCTCCAGAACTCGTAGGTGATTCCCGTGTAGGTCGGATTTTTAACAAGATTTTTAAACTCTCCGTTTTCAATAGTATATCCTACCTCTGTTCCAAACAGGAAATTCAGCCTCTTATCATCGATACTCCAGCTCTTGTTTGTCTCTACGTACAGTCCGTCTTTCGTCTCCTCTATCAGTTCCTCCTTTGAATAGTCTCCCGGCAGTAAGTTTATGTTTGTCATTCGTATAATCGGGACCTTGCTCCATCCGTCCGCTCTCATAGTACCGTTGCTCTCCTGGTTTATTTCGCGCGCTGTTTCTCGTGATGTTAAGTATCCTGAAAATATGCCATCTTTTACGAGATAGGTTTTCTGTGCCTTTACTCCTTCATCGTCGTATCCAAACGTGCCCAATCCACCTTCTATAGCAGCATCGGCTGTTATATTAACTAAATCGCTTCCGTATCTAAAATTGTTAAGTTTTTCCAGAGTTAAAAAGCTTGTACCTGCATAATTAGCTTCAGTTCCAAATACCCTATCCAGTTCCGTGGGATGGCCGCAGGATTCGTGTATCTGAAGCATCATCTGCGAGGTATCTATTATTAAATCAGTCTTTTTTGAAGGGCACTGTTCTGCATCCAGAAGAAGAACAGCATCCTCAGCGACTCTCTCCGCATTTCCTACAAGATCAATGGATTCAATGAACTCGTATCCCTCGGTATGGTAATCGCCTCCGAAAGATGTAGGATAGCATCGCTTCTGTATGTCTCCAGGTTTAGCAGCCATTGCGGTGATGCTTCCACCAACTTCCGTGATCTCCTGGTCTATGAAAGCATTTTCTGTAGAAGCGAATGTCTTCTTTTCTCTCAATAACTGCATGTCTCCCATCCTCAACACTATTTTTTCTTTATCCATCCTTTTTACGGATTCCATAAGAACATCGATTCTCTCCTCGGTGGGAATTTTAAACGGATCTTTTTTAATTTTTGTTTTGTACGTATCCTGATATATTTTCGTTTCTGAAAGCTTGACATCTTTTTTCTTGAGCTTGGCCGAAGCTCTGGCTATTTTTATGGCTAACTTAGCCTTTTTTCTCACTTCATCCCTCTCCATATTAGATGAACTCGCAAAACCCCACGCACCGTTAAGCAATACCCGTATCCCAAATCCTCTATCGAAGATATTCTCGAGACGCTCTATATTATCATTTTTTATTTCTATATTTTCCCAACGCCTTTCGACAATTCGTATATCTCCATAAGCTCCTTCGTTGCTCACTATCTCCAGAGCTTCATCTATCAGATCCAAAGGATCACCTCTTTTGCATTACTGTACATATATCCTAACCATAATATTTAAATCTTATTGTTCTTAGAAGATGTGGTGAGACAATGAATATACAGAACATACGAGAAAAAATACCTGCCCTTAAAACCTGTATTCATTTAAGTTGTGCGGGCGTTTCTCCTCCTTTCTCAGATACCATAACTGAAATTCAAAACTTTCTGGAAAATAGAGGAGAAAAAGCAAATTTTGATTTTTTTGCATGGTTGGATGGGCTGGAAGAGTGCAGGAAAAAAGTGGCTGAACTTATTAATGGCTCACAAGAGGAGATAGCTTTTATGCTCAATACCTCCCAAGGTATCAACATAGTAGCCAATATGATTAGATGGAAGAAAGGAGAGAATATTATAACATCAGATCTGGAGTTTCCCTCCAACAGCATACCGTGGTATAACCTCAGGAAAAAAGGAGTGGATGTAAAAAAAGTTAACAATGTAAACGGAGAGATACGAATTGAAGACATAGAAAAAGCTCTTGATGAAAATACACGATTAGTTGCGCTTTCGTACGTGCAGTTTGGCAACGGATTCAGAAGTGATTTAGAGGAAATTTCGAAACTCTGCAGGGAGCATAACGCATTTTTGTTTTCAGACGTTATTCAGGGACTGGGAGCAGTAGAATTAGATGTTAAAAAAACAAATATTGATTTTTTCTCAGCAGCTTCGTATAAATGGTTGATGGGGCCTTTTGGTGTAGGAATCTTCTATATTAAAAAGGATCTTATAGAAGAGT
>JAGLWR010000196.1 GCA_023133315.1 Methanomicrobia archaeon
GGCTGAAAGCATCTAAGCCCGAAGTGGTCCCTAAAAAGAGACACCCGCTCTCTGGTGTATAATGGGGCTGGTGACAGCAACATTACCGGAGACGAGGACACTTCTATAAGAGAAGGTTGATAGGCTGGGGATGCAAGCATCAAGGGCAACCGAGGTGTTAAGTCCACCAGTACTAATAGTCCAAGGTGTGAAACTTCGAAATAATCTAAGGTTAGGTGTAAGATACGAACTTGTGCATATTTTTATAGAAAAGTTTTAAAAAGATACAAAAAAATTGATTTTATGGATAAAGTTTTTTTCCCACCGTTAAGCCCCTTATTTGTAATACTGATACTTCTTTTACCTCTCCTTATAGGGTTCTTTATAATAAATGTTATAAATACAGCTTTTATAAAACTAGGATTTTCTCCAATACTGGCTTTTTCTATCCTTTTTTTGTCACTTATAGGAAGCATGATAAACATCCCCATAAGAGAGAGCTATCAAGAAATCAAAACAGAATACACAGAAAATTTCTTTTTTAAAAACTTATATCCACGAAATATAGTAGAAAAAACGGTTATCGCAGTTAATTTCGGGGGAGCAGTAATTCCAATTTTAGTCTCTATATTTTTGATATTGAAATCAGACGTTCCTATATGGAAGTTATTTATAGCAATTATTATAGTTACCATAATATGTCACAAATTTGCGAGACCGATCCCCGGTCTTGGTATCTCAATTCCTCTCTTTATACCTCCCTTGGCTTCTGCTGTGGTAGCAATGCTGCTCTCACATACATACGCTCCCGTAATCGCATACGTTTCTGGAGTATTGGGGGTATTGATAGGTGCGGACATCTTGAATTTAAATAAAATAAAGAATCTTGGGGCACCGATGGCAAGCATCGGGGGCGCTGGTACATTTGATGGGATATTCCTAACGGGAATTATTTCCGTGCTTTTGGTGTAACCTTTAAAAAGGTTTCTATTTCAATATGTATATGAAACTTATGAAGCTCACCAAGTATGAAACCGCTCGTATAATGGGTGCTAGAGCACTGCAAATAGCAATGGGTGCTCCAGCGTTAATAAAAACAAAAGAAAAAGATTCTATAAAAATAGCATTGAAGGAGTTCAAAAAGGGAGTAATCCCCCTTACAATCATCAGGGAATGACTATGGGAGTAAACTTGAAAGATCTTTTGCCTAAAAAAGAAATAACATTCGAGGGATTGAAAGGAAAAAGAATGGCAATAGATGCAATGAATGCTTTATACCAGTTTATGGCCATAATACGACAGAGAGACGGAGAACTTCTTCATGACTCCAGGGGAAGAGTTACATCCCATCTGTCCGGCCTTTTTTACAGGACTATAAATCTTTTAGAGTATGGAATATGTCCTATTTATGTTTTTGATGGAGAGCCCCCAAAATTAAAAGAAAAAACTCTGGAAAAAAGAAAAAAAGCGAAGGAAAAAGCTGTTTCAAAGCTTAAAAGAGCAAAGATAGAGGGAAAGGAAGAAGAAATAAGAAAATATGCACAGGCCACTGTAAAATTTACAGGAAAAATGATAGATGAAAGCAAAAACCTTTTGGAGTATATGGGGGTCCCTTATGTACAGGCACCTTCAGAGGGAGAGGCTCAGGCTTCGTATATGACGATAAAGGGAGACGTCTGGGCTACAGGATCTCAGGATTTTGATTCTCTTCTTTTTGGTACCCCAAGACTCATAAGAAATCTTACTATCTCCGGAAGAAGGAAGCTTCCCGGCAAGGAGGTGTATAAAGAAATATTTCCAGAAAAAATAGTTTTGAAGGATTCTCTCAAAGAAAACAAAATAACGAGAGAACAGCTTGTAGAGATAGGAATATTGGTAGGCACTGACTTTAATGAAGGCGTGAAAGGCGTAGGTCCAAAAAAAGCATTGAATCTTGTCAAAGCTGGAGAATTTAAGGACTATGAAGAAATAAAAGAGATATTTTTAAATCCGGATGTAACTGATGAATATACTATAATGATTAAAGACCCTATAAAAAATGAAATTTTTGAGTTTCTCTGCGAGGAAAGAGAATTCTCATCTGAAAGAGTGAAAAGAGGTTTGGAAAGACTGGAAAAATCGTTTTCTCAGTCTAAGCAACGTTCTCTCGATTCCTATTTTTAAGAATTTTTTCAAGAGACTCTGAAATCTTTTCTATTTTTTTCAGATCAAGTTTAAAAACTCTTTCTTCGCTGTAATCTATCCCTGAAAAAATATTTCTCGCCTGTTTTTTCTCTACA
>JAGLWR010000197.1 GCA_023133315.1 Methanomicrobia archaeon
CGAGAAAAAAGTGGGAAAATACATTGATTTATAATATAAGAGCATATTTAAAAATAGGGTTTGGAAGTATGTTCTGTTTGAGAGGAAGAATTGTAATTTTGACAGGAGAGAGATGTGATCTAAAAAATATCTTCGGAGTTGCATCCTTCTCTCCGGCCATTAGAGTTGAACAGGACATAGAAAAGATAAAAGAAAAAGCAGGAGAAATTTATTCTGAAAAGAGATTCAGAGTTTCTACAAGAAGGATAACAAAAGAGTTTCCTTACAGTTCTCAAAGAGTGAACGAGATTGTGGGGGAGTATCTCGTGAAAAAAGGAGGTAAGGTAGATCTAGAAAATTTTGAAGAAGAAATAGGGATAGAGTTTCTCAATAATTATGTTTATATCTACAAAGAAAAGATCAGGGGGCCTGGAGGTTTGCCTGTCGGTGTCCAGGGGAGAGTACTCTGTTTTCTGGAAGACGAAAAAGATATCAAAGCTGCGTATTTAATGTTAAAACGAGGATGTGAAATAGATTACTGTGGAAAAGACCCTAGAGAACTCTATAAATACTCTACAGGTCATAAAATATCCGAGTATAATAAAGAAACTCAGTATGTCTTTGCAGTTTCAGGGAAAAACTTAGATAACTTCGAGGAACTTCTGGAAACTAAAAAAGAAATTGAGAATACGTATGGAATGAAAACACTGTTTCCGATGTTGATAAATTATGATTGAATCTATAATTTCTCTGAGCAGAAGAATGGATATTCAAAAATATGTACCGTCAAATTACTGTGAAAAAACAGCTGATTTTTTGATTGAAAACAAAAAAACAGTTGGTATAGTCACGGGATTCTTTGTAAACAACGCCTGTGAGACTGACGGCCCTCTCGGAGCTATACTCCTCGGAGAAGTACTGAAAACTCTGGGATCTGAAGTTTTTTTACTCGCAGATAAATACTGCATGATAGATAATTTTGAGAGAGTGGAGTTTCCCATAACGGATCATGAAAAGAGCAGACTTTTTGCAGACTCGATCTTAGAGTTTTTTGATCCAAGTTTGATGATCGCAATAGAGAGATGTGGATTTACCGATAATAACAGATATTATAACATGAAAAGAGAAGACATAACCAAGTATACTGCAAAAATGGACTACCTTTTTACAATAGAACATACTATCGGTATCGGCGACGGGGGAAATGAGATCGGCTTTGGAAATGTTAAACCTTATCTGCAAGGCAGATACATCTCAAAGACAACAACAACCCATTTTGTTTTTGCAGGGGTATCCAACTGGGGTGTCTACGGGCTCCTTGCATACATGTCTCTACGACTTGGAGAAAATGTCCTTCCATCTCCTGAAGATCAGCGTTTAGTTTTGAAAGAGCTTATCAAACAGGGATTTGTTGACGGATTTTCGGGAAAGCAGGAACTAAAAATTGACGGATTACCATTGGAAACTCATAACACAATTTTGGAGACACTCCATACTATAGTAAATGAAAGACTTTAAGATCCGTTATAGAATCAAAATGATGAACGAGAAGTGACATTATAAAAGTATATTTTTTGAAAAAAGAAAAATAAAACTTATTTTGCGTTTTTATCCGTTTCCCAGAGGGCAAAGACGTTGTTTTCGGTGTCAAGGCACACGACAAAGTATCCCATACATGGTACTGGCATTTTGGGAACTACTACTTTACCGCCGAGAGTTTCAACTTTAGCGGCGTATTCATCCGCTGACGGAACATCGATATAGTTGGTAATCTGCTGCTGCGGATTCTGTCTCTTCATCATTCCCCCATCAACTGCTTTTTCGCCGCGGGTAGTGATGAGCCAGTAATCCCCTGGTACCTCTTCGAATTTCCAGCCTAAAAGTTCTGTGTAGAACTTTTTTGCCCGCTTAACATCGTCTGCGGGAATTTCAAAATGGACTATTGTTGGCATATTTTTCTCCTCCTTTTATTTTAGTCTATATCTTTACCCGTCTTACTAACATAAATAATTATTTTAACTGGGGCAAGTTACAGGAATATTGAATATTTCCAGATTTTATTTTTATATTTTTTTTCTTTTTAAATAATCGTTTTTTTCTTTGGGATAAACCACTTTCGTCACCATGTGGATGTAGGTCAAGACCTACATCAGTTTATAGAAGAATAGAGTTTATCTATATTCTATACTTTTTAAATAATTTATTTTCTTTTTTTCAGAACGATTTTTTCTATATTTTTTTCCTTTTTAAATAATTGTTTTTTTCTTTTG
>JAGLWR010000198.1 GCA_023133315.1 Methanomicrobia archaeon
TAGATATCTCATTTCCACCAAGATCTGTGAAAACACCTCCTGATTTTTCGACTATGTGTTTTGCAGCCGCAACATCAAAGAATCTTCCTCTGTTCCTCACGTCTATAAACGCTTTACTTTTTCCACACGCTACAAAACAGAGTTCCAGAGCCTGAGATCCAAAGTTTCTTATTTTTTTTGATATCTCCAGAAAAGCTGCGATTTCTGAAAAAGTATACAACGAAATGATTTTGCTGTTACACGTTTTTATCCTTTTATTGTTCAAATAAGCGTGATCGTCTGCCGTGAAGACGTTCCCGTTGGCCAGATTTTTCACAAATGCAAACTCTGCTTTTTCCTTATAAAACGCCAAAGACACAGAAAAAAAAGGTATCCCATAACAGGCGTTGGTTGTCCCATCTATAGGATCAGCTATAATTGTGAACTCCTCCCCTCGTTTGTATCTCCCGATCTCTTCGCTTATCAGCTCGCACGGGAGATCGTTATCCTCTATATAATCTATTATACATTTTTCAGCTATGTAGTCTATGTACTTTGTGGGTGTACCATCAGCCCCAGTTTTAACTGTCTTTCTTCCTTTTTCTGTATTTACCAAAGATTGTATGCTATTTTCTATGATTTCTCCAAGATCAAAAGCGATTTTTTCAAATTTCATTTTTACACCAGAAGACATGCAGAAATGACTGTTGAATACGGTTTTTTAGCATTATACTCAATGGAAGTAAAATACACTTCTTCTTTTTTGAGATCTCTCTGTTTACGCATAGTTTCAGCCATTTTTAAAACCATCTCTCTAGCATGTCTCTCCGTACATGCTCCGCTGCACTCAGTTATTAGACCTATATCTTCAGTTTTTAAGAGACATATTGATGAGGCTATATTCTCCTTTATTTTTGTCGTGTATCTGGTTAAAATGCAATGCAGTACTGTACCTTTTTCCAGAGTTTTTAAAAAACTTAAATCTGCAAAAGAAAAATTTTTTGGGGCTATACTCGAGACTTTAACAAGATTAAAATCATTTATTCCCGCATTTATTAAAGCATTATCAAAGGAATTTAATTCCGTATCTGAAACTCCACGTCCTGATGTCAACACTATTCTTTTAGGAAGATACATAGATCCACTGAGAGTCTCAACATTAAAAAGTTTGTCCGCTCCTGTGCTATCGTATCCAGATTAGTTTACATCTATTTTATCGTTGTCACGGGATAACAATTTTTATGATTACAAAAACTATAACGCCGAACCCCAGAAAGGTAACCAAGAGAAAGAAAACATACTTAAAAACGTACATATAGTCTCTAATATACTCTAAAACATTTTTTTTATAGAGATAATACAGCACGGACAATAAGGAATAAAACAACATAAAAAAACCCATAAATAGAATAAAAAAAGGCAAGATACTCCATTGAACATTTCGTTCATCGAATTTACAGTACCACACATCAGATCTTTCAGGATTGTTTATGGAGATGACTCTATCGTCTAGATGAACATCGACCCAGACATGAGAGTATCCCACAACAACATACGCATCGTATCCTCTATACCTCAACAAAGAAGCAATAAGAATCGCCTGGCCATCACAGTCATCTGCACCCCTTTGTATGATCTCCGATGATGTAGCAAAGTGATCTATAGAATGGTAGTTACCGATATCTGTCTTATACCCGACCTGCGATTGAATGTATATGTTTGACACCTCCAGTGTAAATCGATCTAAAAGAACAAGGTCTTCCTTTGTTAGGATTGCGGCATAGCCATAAAGAAGATCTTGCGTTTTAAATTTCAGAATATGGCCGTAGGATGCTTCAAATCCTTCGTTTAACTTTTTTATTGTGGGGGAGGTCGGTTCTAATAACATTGTGGGATTTTGTCTTCTCTCAAACTGCTGTTTCCACATCAATGGATTCATTGATCCTCCAACCATGACAACGAAAAAAGCGAGAAGTAATGATACTACGCTTAATTTTATTATAAGTTTATACGGAATTACTTTTTTCATGAAAATCACTGGTTATAAAAGAAACAAACCATACCATAGGAATATTGAAGCTGAGATTTTATAAAATTTTCGGTTTACGTCAAACCTTTATAGTAATGTATTGGTATAGGATATATTTTTGGAAATACCATAAAACTTTTATTACTGACGTACCTTTCTGTGTAAAGGAGCTGATTTTCATGGAAAATAAATATAAAGATGTAT
>JAGLWR010000199.1 GCA_023133315.1 Methanomicrobia archaeon
TAAGTGTTACTGGATAATTTCCGGAGTCCAGATCTTCATTCACGCTGAGATCGAATGTCACCACGATCTCAGAATCAGCTTGAAAATCATTGTACAATTTCTCGAGATCATCGTTATTCGGAGTTAAAATAGGAATTGAATTAACTAATGGATTTATTCCAACCTTTATCCATTGTATTTTTCCACTCCCCATGTTTTTTAATCTTAAACTAAGTTCAAATCTATCTCCAGGAACCAGTCTTTCTGTTTTTACATCTGTTATATCTATGACAGCATTTTTCATTTTCTCTATCGTAACGGCAAGCGTTTTCTGTTCATTGAAGATATTCCCAAACTCATCTTTGTACGTTATATTCACGGTAAGGGGATAAGTTCCGGGAGGGGTTTTCTTACCGGTCCCCAGCGAAAATGTTACTCTAGTTGTTTTTTTCGGATCTATATTCTTATAAATTTGTTCCAAATCATCTCTTCGTGGCATGAATACCTCGCTTATAAGATTCAATTTTATCCATTCAATCTTCGATCCTCCTATATTGTTAAGATCGAAGCTGAGTTCAAAATCATCTCCAGATATTAAATTTTCTGGATATTCAACATTTTCTACCGATATGAGCACTTCAGAGATCACTCTGATTTTAAAATCAAACTCCTGAGAGAATTTCTTGCTTTTTATCTTTCCTTCTAGAGTATATTCTCCAGAATTTGCATCTTCGTCTATCTCTATCTCAAATATAGCAGTTTTTGGAAACGATCTCCAGCCGTGACCTATATCTCCTAAAGAGTATTCAGTATCTTCAATCGAAAATGGTTTTTTTGGGAACAATTTCACTTCCACATTTTCGAGATCTGAGTTGGTTTTATTCGCAACGATAACAGTTACCCTGGCAGTTTCTCCAGCTTCGTAATACGGTTTATCCGGGATAACTGTTACATTAAACGAATCCGCTGCCTTTATCGGCATTATCAAACTTATGACCAGGATCAAAACCAGTACTTTTTTCATAGCATCACCTGAGGTAATGTAAGAACACTTATATATAAAGCTTTCGGTTCTTACATAAAAAAATTTAACATGTCCTTCCCATATATTTTTTCATGTTTCTTGGAATAGATCTTACAGGGAGTGAGAAAAACATTACAGGAATGGCTTTTATAAATGAAAAGGTTTTATTATGCTCGTTGTATAAAAATAACGAAATTATAGACTTTATATATAAATTCAATCCTAAAATAATTGCCATAGACGCTCCCCTTTCTTTTTATGGGGAACATTTCAGAGATTGCGATCGTGAATTGAGAAAAGACTTTAAGATACTGCCCCTGACCTTTAGAGGCATGCAAAAACTGACTAAAAGAGGAATTTCTCTCAAAAAAGAGATCGGAGATATAGAGGTAATAGAAACATATCCTCATGCATCAAGAAAAAAATTAAAAGATGAACTTAAAAAATATGTTTTCAGAAATAGGCATGAAGAGGATGCGCTGATATGTGCCTTAGTTGCTAAAGCTTACTATTTTAAAGAAGTGAGGTATTATGGTAAGAAAGAGAGGATATACGTTATTTGAGTATTTGCTTCCTGCTGGATACCGTTCCTGATTCGTACCTCTCACTTCACCACAATTTTTTCTTCAAGTTCCACACCAAGCTCTCTGAGCTTATTGTACAACCAAAAATTTCTGAGAGCTGATGAAATTACTTCACTCAACGGTTTTAAAACATCAACATCCTTCTGATCATATGCATTCGGTATGATTTTTGAAATGTGGAGTGCCCCCACACATTTATCTTCTATAATGAGAGGAACAACAATCTGAGATACAAACACCTCAGTTAATCCAGGAATTTTTTTGCCTCTCTTGTCATTATGTGCATTATCCAAAAGCAAGATTTCTTTATTTTCGATACAATAACCTACCAATCCTTCTCCGTAATTCAAAATCAGATTTTCTACCTTTTTCCTAATTCCTTCTGAGGCATATGTAGGATATACACTTCTTTTATCTTCCGAAACCAGAAAAAGTATGAGATTGTCGAACCCAACTAATTGTTGAACAGAATCTGAGATAAACTTGAATATTTTA
>JAGLWR010000002.1 GCA_023133315.1 Methanomicrobia archaeon
AGGAGGTATATGAAAGTAATGAAAAGGAAAAAAAGAAAATTTAATATTTTCTTACTTTTCTTTCCATCTCGAATTTCGCTATATGTAATTCCATTTCTGGTCCGAACATGATTATCACCTCATATTTTTTTGTAGTATTCTACTTTTCTTTTCAGTTCTCCTATCGTTATACTTCCCGTGGTTTCTGTTTTCATTCCTATCAATTTTATCACTTCTTGATATTATTCTCTTTTCAAGTTTATATTAATATTAATTGTTAATATTCATTATGAATGCGAACCTTTATAAACTTTTCGGTTCAATAGTATATGATAGCATGAAAAAGCAAGAGATGGTCAGAGTCTTAAAGGACTCAAAGCAGGCAGAACTCCTCGAAAATCCGAGCTACTCACGCATTATAGGCATTCTGAGAAAAGGAGAACTCAACATAAAAGAAATTCACAGACTCTTTAACGAGAACTACGAAGAAAAGAAAACCTTGACCACGATATACCGATATATGGAGAAGCTTTTGGAAAATGATCTGGTTTTTGTGAGTAGGGAAAAGATAAAGAGAAAACATCTCATAGAGAGGTACTACTCAAGAACCGCTATGTTCTTTCTCTTTGAGAAAGAGAGGTTCAAGAAGAATGTTGTTAACGCAAACCTTGAGCTCTTCCAGCAGATTTACAATGTTGACAAAGACAGCGGAAAAGAACTCGAGAAACTATTCCACGAGCACGGCAAGAATATGTGTAAACGTGAGGTGGATTTCTTCGAAAAACATGGAAAGGAGATTCTCGGGCTGGAGAGAAAGTATGGATTCAAAGCTGCAAAAGAGGCAACTTACACATTCATTGAACTTCTGTATTTCAGGGAGAATCCTGAACTGCTTGAGAGAATATTTAAGATTCTGGAAGATTGAACCTTGATAGAAGTAAAATGTTACCTATCCAGATTTCTCTATCGATTTTTTTCTTTTGAAGAACCGTTTTTAGAAGATACAATGAATTTTTTTCTATACTTCTCTCTTAAATAATCATTTTTTTCTTTTCCAGAACCCTTTTCTTTTTTTAAAAAGAAAGGGGTTGGTGCGGCTGCCGGGATTCGAACTCGGGTCATGAGCGTGGCAGGCCCATGTGCTAACCACTACACTACAGCCGCTTTATCATTTTCTATAGAGCGATTAATATAAGTTTTTCGGTTGCACTGCAAACGCAGTGCACGCAATATGGGTCGGTTTTGGGGAGTTATCCAAGTCATATTTAGTGAATTGATGCAAACATTTAAAAATAACAAAAATATATACTTAGGTAGGTACTAAGAATCTAACTATTATAAAAGGGGGCACAACAATGAGAAAGAACTGTCTGGTAGTGTTGATTGCAGTCTGTGTGCTGACAGGATGCATAGGCACCTCTCCAAAAAGTATAGTAGAGGTACGACCAGGTGTTTATGTTACCAACGATGCTAGTGCCCTGCCGCTCCCAACATCTGGGTATGACATTTACCTGATTGGAGAACTGCATGGTACGCATGAAACCCACCAGCTATTTCTTGACTATCTGAAGATGCTTCACGAAGTCAATGGACTGCAGGACATCGTTTTAGAAGCAGGACAGGTTTACGAGAGGGAGGCCAACAAGTACGTTTTAGGACTTATCGATGATGTATCTGAGAGTGAGTACAAACTCTCATTGTGCTCTAAAGCCATTGTCTTGGGGGGTGTGCGGGCACTCAATGAAACACTTCCCGATGACGAAAAGATACGTGTGCATCTAGTCGATGTTGATTATGAGATTCCGGCAATTAAAGCCCATTTGCAAGCACTCAAGGAAGAAATCGGTCCACAAGCTGAAGATATCCAGATTACGTGGTGGAATTCCGAGGACAAAATGCTGGCGCTGGTAGATCAACTTGCAGAAGCAGCAGGAGATCGTGAAACTGTACTCAACGAACTGGAAACAGTGCGATCGTCGATCCGTTGTCACTTCCATGGGGGTCTTCCCTCTATTCGTGAGGAAAGAATTGCTGCTAACATCCAATACGTTTTGCGAGAACTGGACGGTGCTCCGGTGCTGGCTCTGTACGATGTATGGCACGCACGCAAAACAACGCGTCTTGCTCCAGAATCCCAGCCGTGGGCCGAACGTCTGACAGAGTTGGGGATAAAGATTTATTCGGTATTCCCGAGAGGCATCTCAGGATTTCCCGCTGCAAACATAAGCCCTGAGCTGATACAGTTTACTGACGGAACTACTATGTCTGATATTTTTTGACAGTAGCCCCGATTACGATATCGTGTACGTTGACCTCAGACTGCCTGCAAACAAAACCATCGCATATTCTTTTGAGCCACTCGTTCCACTATCGGAGAGGTTCGATGGTATCATTCTGTTCAGAGAAGTGACCCCTATACGTAAAGACAACTCGTAAGAACCAAGAGAAGGGAGATCTACTTCTCTCATGAGAATCTTGAGATAGTTAACAAAATTTGCACAAAATTGAGAAATCCCAAAGATCACAGCAAACCTTTAAATAAGACCTCTACGATAAGGTATAACAGAGGAGAGGAGAGTACATATTCCTCCCTGAATTTTGTAGACCACCACCTTCTCCTCTCCTTTTTAATTTCGCAACCAACCTTTTTATGCCCCGAGTATAGAATCTTCTTTAATGTTCAAGAATATTCCAATTATCACCAAGGACATGATAATAGAAAAGGCGTTCAAAAGAGCCTCCAAGATTAATTTTCCCAAGAAAAAACTTCCTCTTCCTATTAAAATAAGAGATAAAGAAATGAAACGAGTCGAGGTCGCGTCGCAGGTGATAAACTCCATGCTCGAGAAGGTCGTGAAGAGATATCCTACTTTTGAGCATCTTGATCCTTTCTATAGAGAGATAATAGACATTACAGTGAGTCTGGACGAACTGAAACATAATATTGGTGCTCTGAGCTGGGGAATGAAGACGATACAGAGGATAAAAAATGAAACGATAAGAAAAATGAAGAGAACGAGAGACATCAACAGACTGGGAAACCTCAGGAAAGAAGCATATGGTAGATACATCTCAGTTTTGAAACGAATTGAAGACAATATGGAGTTTCTTAATTCTGCAAGAGAGAAATTGAAACAGCTGCCGGAGGTGAAATCCTGCTATACCATTGTTATTGCCGGGGCACCTAATGTTGGGAAGTCCACGGTGTTGCACATCCTTACCGGTGCAGAGCCTGAAGTCCGGAGCTATCCTTTCACGACTAAGGGGATCAACATCGGATATTTTGAGTACAAATATAATGAGGTCCAGGTTATAGACACGCCGGGATTGTTAGATAGAAGATTTGAGGAGAGAAATGAAATGGAACTAAAAGCCATCTCGTCTCTGACACACCTGGCGAATCTGATCGTATTTATCGTAGATCCTTCAGAATCGTGCGGATATCCGCTCGAAGAGCAGTTCAATCTATTGGAGGACGTAAAGGGGATGGGAATTCCTTTAATTCACTGTCAGAACAAGTCAGACCTCAAATATATCCAGGATATAGCGATAAGAATCTCTGCAATAAATGAGGAGATAGATCCTCTCAAAAGAGAAATTTTTAAAAGGCTCGATGCAGAGTTAGATCAGTGATTGTATGTACAAGAGGATACTCGTGGCAATGGACAGTTCAAATCTGGCAAAAAAAGCGCTCAGTAAAGCCATAGATCTGGCGAAACTCACAAATTCTGAGATTTACCTGGTTAATGTCATAGAAAAAGCAACCCCCGAGAACACTGCAAAGGCGGAAAGTATCATGAACGAGGCTGAAGGGTATGCAGAAACTCAGGGGATGCAGATAAAAAGATTCATTAAGGTGGGCGAGCCTCCCGACGAGGTCGTTTTTTTAGCCATGGAGGAGAAAGTGGACCTGATAGCCCTCGGAGAGCGAGGAGAGACAGGTATCAGGAGACTTCTCTTGGGAAGCACGGCCCAGGAAGTGATACGATTTGCACGGTGTTCTGTTCTCGTAGTAAAATAGGTGTCTTTATGATTGTTGGCGTTGTTCCCTCAGGAAGAATTGGCGGAAAAGAAAACAGAATAAAATTTCTGGAAAATATGATGAAGGAAATAGAAAAATCTTTTAAAAAAGCTCATATTGACATTTCCTGTCAGATGATACCAAAAAAAGCAGTGAATATACCCAAACTCGCGTACAATGAACTAGTCGGCAAACATCTCACCCAGCCATTTTTTGATCTGGGAATGGAAATGAAAAATAAAGCCGAGAAAGTCATTGCCGAAGAGATAAAAAAAGTACTCGTACTGACAGATGTCGACATCTACGATCCTCCGTACATAGAGCTTTATGGACAGGCTGACGATTCTATAGCTCTGGTATCCATATTCAGACTTAAAAATAAAGCCACGAACACAAAACTTCTCGAAAGAACTATAAAAGAATCTGTTCACGAGCTGGGGCACACGTTTGGGCTCAAACACTGCAAAAATAAGAACTGTGTTATGAATTTTTCTTTAAATGAATACGATATTGACGATAAAGCACAATTTTTCTGTAAAACCTGTTCCAAGGTACTGGAGACAGACGGGAGGGAAACATGGAGATCATGGGACTGGGCGGAGGTTTAGGTCTCCTCAATAGATAACTTTTTATCATCTCACAAGAATTATTTTTTGATGAAGTTTGCTAAGAAAATTGTTGATATAGCACGGAAAGACGGGCTGATCAGCAAGAACGCAAAACTGGAAAAGAACATATGTGTTTTGTGTAAAGGATCCAGAATGCTCTGCGGGAGATCAAGGTGCCCCATCCTTATCACGTTAAATTTTCATTATAAATATAAATTGCTGGATAAAACGGAGTTGAGTGGGAGTTCTCCTCCGAGCGTCTTTGTAGGACGGATTGGATACCCGGATGTCTATATAGGGCCAATGATCCCTCCCGAAGTGGGAGACACATCCATAATAGATGCACCCGAACGGTGGTTTGGAAAAAGCATAGAAGAGATAGCAGATTTCAGAATAAAACTTGTCAGAGGGATGTACAAGACAAATGTAAGAAAAAAGAATAAAATGATAGAGATCACAAGGGAGATAGCTCTTTCCAAAAGACCTGTGGATTCGGAGATGACTTTCCTAAAAAAACCGAAAAGAGCCACGATAATGAGTGACGAAGTCCAGCCCTTTGGTGCCTCGGCACCGTTAAAAGATCTCTTCATAGATAACACTTACTGGGACAGAGAAATGGAAAAATGCTATTATGACACAGATTTAAAAGCAAAAGAAGCCGTAAATTTTTTATACGGAAGAGACGTTCCTGTTTCTTCTATCCAGAAAGCATTCAGCATCGGATCTTTCGGAATCGAGAAAAATAGAAAACTCGTACCGACGCGATGGAGCATCACGGCCGTTGATGATACGCTCAGTAAAGACCTCATGAAAAAAGTAAAGAGATGCCCTGCAATTAACGAGTACAGAGTTTATGAGTCTGAATTTCTCGACAATAGATTCGAGATCCTCATGATTCCTCAGGCATGGAGCTACGAAGCGATGGAAACATGGTACCCAGGTACATTGTGGAATCAGAACCCCACAAGTTTTGCACTTTATTCCGATTCAGAAAATTACGGCGGAAGAACCACCTATGCAAAGATAGGAGGATGCTATTACTCGGCGAGACTTGCCGTTTTAGAACTTCTGGAAAAAGAAAGGAGACAGGCGACAGTTATAGTGATGAGGGAGGCACACCCAGGTTATATAATGCCCGTTGGCGTGTGGCACGTTCGAGAAAATGTGAGAAACGCCATGAAAAATAAGCCGCTCAAGTTCGATACTCTTGAAGAAGCCCTTTTGAGAATTGCAGAAAGATTTGAGATACCTCTCTCCTTCTGGATCGAAAACTCGGACATTCTCAGGGAAACTTTTACTCAGAAAAAACTTACTGACTGGACTTAATGATCCTGACCTTTGAGATCTTTTTTTCATCCATCTTCTCTATTATGAACTTATCATTCTCGTACTCGACCTCTTCTCCTTCTTCGGGCACTTTATCGAGGTACTCCATCATAAAACCTGCCAATGTATCAAAAGATTCATTCGGAAGCTTCAAACTCATTTTTTCGTTCAGTTCATCTATGGCGAGTCGTGCGTCAACTATGACCGTGTTTTCATCGATACGAACTATCTCATCCTCCGCTACATCGTACTCATCGAATATCTCACCGACTATCTCCTCGAGGAGATCTTCCAGCGTTACCAATCCCATTACTCCCCCATACTCGCTTATTACGATAGCCATATGTACTCTTTTTTTCTGCATTTCTCTGAGAAGATCATCCGCTCTCTTTGTTTCGGGTATAAAATAAGCTTCTCTTTTAATTTTATCGGCAGAAACATTGAAATTTCCGTCTTTAAGATATTTTAAAAGGTCTTTTACATACAATATTCCCACGATATTATCTACGGTATCTTTATACACAGGAAGTCTGGAACATCCTGC
This sequence comes from Methanomicrobia archaeon, assembly GCA_023133315.1. Classification (GTDB taxonomy): domain Archaea; phylum Methanobacteriota_B; class Thermococci; order Methanofastidiosales; family B48-G16; genus B48-G16. Next base: position 6,479 of record JAGLWR010000002.1, read on the forward strand.
TTTTATTGCTTTGTTCAGGACTTCTTTTAAAGTTTCTTCAGCTTCTGCACAGATCATATCAACTCGCGGGATCATGACCTCTTTAATTCTCGTATCTCCAAACTCAAATATGCTCGTTATCATCTCTTTTTCGTCTTCCGCAATCATTCCTTCCTCCTCGCCTACATCTATAAGTGTCTTGATCTCATCTTCTGTAAACGTGGGAGTATTTTTAACGTTTTTTCCTAAGAAAAGATTGGAAATTCCATTAAAAGCTATATTTATTGGATAAAAGATCTTTGATAGAAAATCGAATAGGGGAGCCACGAAAAGAGCCAGAGACTCAGCTTTTCTTATAGCATAACTTTTCGGTGTTATCTCACCAAAGACCAAGATCAAAAACGTCATTACCCCTACGGCAACCCCAATTCCCTTACTTCCGAAAAAATCTATTGCCAGGGACGTGGCTATCGAAGATGCAGATATATTAACCAAATTATTACCGATCAAAATAGTTGTTAGAGTCCTTTCAGGATCGTTTTTCAGTTTTTCGAGAGTTTTAGCTCTTTTATTTCCAGTACTAACTAAATATTTAACTTTCAATAAATCTATGTGGGTAAATGCAGTTTCAGCACTCGAAAATAAAGCTGACAGAAATAATAGTGCTACCAGAGATACAATTTCTATTATGATCATTTCATTAACCAATTGAGATCAAACTCCGATCTAATTTCATTACTCCCTTTTTTCTTTTTTCTCTTTAAAAATCTTTTGGTTTTCAGGTTTTAGAACATAATTAATAGATTTATAGATATAAATAAGTAAAGAAATATGCCTTAAATGAAAAGAGATCACGATACTTTTTTATGCCCAGGTTTTCTATACTCTAAAACGAAATAAATCTGTTAAATAATATCTGGATAATACATGGTTATTATGAAGGTTGCAATTGCGGGCACATTCGACATAATCCACCCCGGTCATGTCTATTTTTTAGAGGAAGCAAGTAAATACGGAGATTTATACGTAATTGTAGCTAGAGATGAGAATGTGAGAAAAATAAAAGGAAAAAAACCAATTTTTAATGAGATTGAAAGAAAAACAATAATTGAAAACATGAAACTAGTTAAAAAAGTTTATTTAGGGGATCTAAACGACTTTTTTAAGGTGATCGAACTTATAGATCCAGATATTATTTTCTTGGGATCTGATCAAAATAAAAAGTGGGTAGAAACTGAGATTCGAAAGAGAGGATTGCATGCTCAGATTATCCAGCTCGATCTGCGAAAAGATTACAGCTCTTCGGGTACCTTGGAAATTCTACGAAGAATCTATAAAGAAATGAATAAGGAGGGGGAAGGAGGCTAGAAACCCCTCCTCAAAATGAATCGATACCAAACCTAGGCCAGTAGGAAGTTCTCTTTCTTTTAAATTGATTAAAGGAAATTTTTGCACCATCAGCGTCTAAAATTCTGCCAGTGACCCACGGCGATTTGATCCCTGTCATTATAACCATAACTCTCATGGACTCTTTCAAATTTTCGTCAATTCTCGCACCCCAGATCACCTGTCCATTTTTGTCCTTTACCATCGTCTTTATCAGCTCTCCAACTTTGTTTGCCTCATAAAGTTTCATATCGGGACCACCGGAACAGTGAACCAAGGCACCCTTTGCTTCTGTATAATCTACATCCAGAAGTTTATTTCTTAATGCTTCAGCAACAGCTTCTTCTGCCCTATTCGTCGAATTAGATTCACCTACACCTATCATAGCCACTCCTCCATCCTCCATGACAGCTCTTATATCGGCAAAATCCAGATTTACTAGACTTGGCTGTGTGATCGTCTCAGAGAGTCCCTTTACCATCTCTGCGAGTACTTCATCGGCAACACTAAAAGCGTAATTTATTGGTTGTTTTGGAACCAATGCCATTAATTTATTATTATCAAGAGCAACAACCGTATCACAATTAGCCTGCAACGCTTTAAGTCCCGCCTGTGCCTTCTTTAATCGTACATCACCCTCCATCTTAAATGGAAGGGTCACTACACCAATAGTCAAAATACCGAGTTCTTTAGCAATCTGTGCTATAAGAGGGGATGCTCCAGTACCAGTACCTCCTCCCATACCTGCTGCAAGAAATACGAGCTGTATATCCTCTAATAAATCCTTTATTTTATGTCTATCCTCTTCAGCGGCCTGCCATCCCAGACTTGGGTCGCCACCTGCACCCAATCCTTTCGTTAGTTCTCTTCCTAAAAGCATTTTTCTGTCTGCTTCTATCGCATCGAGATGTTGTCTGTCTGTGTTCATGGCAATTATCTCTGCTCCCTGAACTCCTAAGGCATATAGTCTATTAAGTGTATTATTACCAGCGCCACCTATGCCGATTACTGCGATTCTCGCCTTCCCAAATTCTTCCTCCTCGGCATAATTCACACATTTTTCTGCTTTTTCTAAGATACTCTTCATGGTCTCATCCCTCCTCTTTCTTTTCCTCTTCCACTGGAAGAGTCTTTAATAGAGGTCTTCTTTTTTCTATCTCCTGAAATCCTCCTAATTCCTTGACAATCAAATCCCTTACCGCAATTCTGATAGCTTCGCTTCTGTTTGCATAATAGCCAGACACTACCATAATATCCATTCCCTCTAAGTAGAGTTCTGGTATTTGCACTGAAATCAATCTCATAGCTTTTCACTTCGGGAGATATACTAATCATACATATCTGAGTATTATCTGCATATTATCCTTTATATACTTTTCGGTTATACTGATTTGTAAAACTATAAAATGTTGATAATCAACGTTAATAACCCACTTAAATTATATATAATCTCTCATCAAAAAAAGTTATGAAAATTTTTGAAATACAATGTATTATGAATAAAAAAGATATATTATCAAAGTATAATGGGTTCATTTTTGACCCGGATTACGTCATAGACGAAGAACACGTACTCTTTGCATACATCCATATGAAAAAAGCATTCGAAAAGAAAAAAAATATCGCCAATAATCCAAAGATAGAGCTTCTTGTAAGACTTTCTGGGGAGACTCAGATATCAAAAGCCATGGAACTTGGGATAAAAGATACTATGAGAAGGATAGGAGTTTTAGTGCCTGAAGAAGAGGGGATATCTACAATAAAGGGGGATATTAAAAAGATACAGAAATTTTTTGGAACGACAAACAAAAAAGAAATCTTTGAAAAGATAGCTGTTATGGATATATTTTAAAAAGAAGAGGATATAAACAGTTAATTTTTTATAATATTAACAACATATTCATAGTATGTCAAAGATGCACTTCTATCTTAGAGAACGAGTTGACAGAATTAAAGCAAAGGTCGAAGCTGAACTAAAATACGAAAAAACTCTAACAAAGGGACAAAAGATTGTACTCACATCTGGTGTATTATTCTTGTACTGGATTATACTTTCTTCAAGCTTTGAGCTTTTTAGTATTCTGATTGGATTAGTTATTTCACTGGGTGTCTCAATTTTTACGTACGAACTTTTTACAAAAGATATCAGAAGCAAGGGACATTTAATAGAGCGGATATTGAGTTTCTCATTGATTTATATTCCAGAATTGATCTTTATCTATGTTTTCCGCTTGATTGAAGCGAATGTTAACGTAGCAAAGCACGTTATATTTATGGATATAAACCCGGGCATAGTGAAGATCAAGACAGATCTCAGATCAGATATGGGGGTCACAGTTCTGGCAAACCTTATCACTCTGACCCCTGGAACTCTCACTCTCGATGTTAAGAAAACTCTTGAAGGGAACATACTATATGTGCACTGGATAGATGTTAAGACATTCAGCTCAGAAAGGGCAGGAAATCTAATAAAAGGAGGATTGGATACATGGTTGGAGAGAATATTCTGGTAGATCCATTACTGATAGTTTCCATTGTTTTGATTGGTACTTCCCTAATTTGTATGTTCAGAGTTATCTACGGTCCGACACTGATTGATAGAATGATAGGATTTAATACCATAGGAACGAAGATGATTATCTTCTTTGTTCTACTTTCGGTGTTTTATGAGAGATCTATCTTTCTAGATCTCGCTATAGCCTACTCACTGATCAATTTCTTAAGTCCTTTGATCCTCGTAAAATACTTAGAAATGGAGGCCTGAAATGCTTGAACTTTTACTTTTTCTCGCAGGATGCTTAGTCATGGTTTTTGGAGCCGTTGGTATAATAAGATTTCCAGATGTTTACACAAGGCTTCATGCCTCAACAAAATGCGATACGGGAGGAGCGTTATCAATACTTCTGGCACTGACAGCATACACAGGCATAACGTTGACTTCAATCAAGATCCTAACTATTGCCGTACTAATCTTTCTTTTCAATCCTGTTGTCTCTCATGCTCTGGCAAGAACTGCCCACAGACGTGGAATCAAACCTGATAAAATAACGGTGGTGGATATGTATGCTCGAGATTATCCATGAAATTCTTTTGATACTGCTTGTAGTACTAGCTATTATAATAATAGAAAGTAAAAATTTTATCAGTGCAGTAATTATATACGGGGTTCTCAGTGCTATTTTTGCTGTCGTCTTGTTTCAGCTTCAGGCTCCTGATGTCGCTCTTTCGTCTATAGTGGCTGGGGTGGCTCTCTTTGGGATTTTTATCTTTGTAATACGTAAAACGGAGGAATGTGAAGAATGAAGGGAATAATAGGGATTATAATTGTCCTAATTTTAGGGGTACTCATATTTTCCAGTTTAAGACTAGAGTACGGGAACAGTGTCGGTATTACTGCAGAGATGTACATCGAAAAAGGAGTCTCTGAGACAGGAGCAGTAAATCTCGTTACCTCCATACTTGCAGATTACAGGGTATATGATACACTCGGAGAAACCATTATCCTCTTTATTGCAATCCTTGGAGTTTCCATGGTATTAAAAGGTGATAAAAAATGAGTTCGAGAATAATTGAAACTGCGACTAATATCATGATGCCGTTCATGATCTTATTTGGAATATACATCATAATAAACGGTCATTTAACCCCCGGCGGTGGGTTTCAGGGCGGTGTTATACTCGGATCCTGCGCTCTGCTCCTTTATATAGTATTCGGGATAAAAAAACAAGCGAAAAAACTTTCTATACTCGAGAATATGGGAGCATTAATTTTTTTGTTTGTAGGGATCCTGGGAATCATTTTCGGAGGATTCCTTTTTTCAAACTTTATTGCCAAGGGGACTCCCGGCACGACGCTCAGTGGAGGAACTATATCTATTATAAATATCGCCATCGGACTGAAGGTCGCAACAGGATTTGCTCTCCTGTTTTTTATCGTACTGCAGTACATTGAGAGGAGGGATTAGATGATCCTCAACGGGATAACCGTAGGCATAATCCTGATACTCATAGGATTATACGGGATGATTGCAAAAAAACACGTCTTCAAAATAATTTTCGGTCTGATTATTATCTCTACGGGATTGGTTCTCTTTTTTGTAAGTGTGGGATACGTGGATACTGGAGCAGCTCCTATAGTCTCGGGAGATACTACCTACGTAGATCCTCTTCCACATACCCTGATGCTAACAACAATAGTCGTGGAGGTATGCACCACAACTCTCGCTTTAGTTCTGGCTTTAAAGATCTATGAAAAATATAAAACTCTTGATATCAGTACACTGGAGGATCTGTAATGGATATCATATTCATTGTCGTAGTGCCGCTTTTTCTATCGTTTGTCGTATCCTTAATGCATGCTTTATCCAGATATAAGAAACTTGTATTTTTTGAAAACTTTTTATCGATCATTGGATTATTAATTCCTTTTTTAATTTTGATGTCTACCTTTCCAGTAATATCTTCGGGAGACACAATAACGTACAATGTGGGAGGATGGAACCCATTTTTGGGGATAGCTCTAGAGATGGACAGCCTGACCTTTTTCTTCTCTTTTATCTCTTTAGCGCTGCTGATTCTCATAATGGTATACTCCCTATCACGATCTGCAAAGTACAAAGTTTTGTATCTCTTAATGGCAGCGGGGGTGCAGGGAGTTTTATTGACGAGAGATATATTCAATCTGTACGTTTTCTTTGAGATACTTTCTGTCTCTACCTACATTTTAGTTATATCCGAGAAGAAAAGATCGTACAAAGCAAGTTTTAAGTACCTCGTCCTGGGAAGTATAGCCTCAGTACTTTTTTTATTCGGAGTTGGCATTATTTATGAAACGACAGGCGTTTTGAATATTGATATCATTTCTTCGATGAACACACCGCAGCTCAAGATAACATTTCTCCTTTTTTTAACATCTCTCGGCATAAAGTCGGGAATTGTTCCTCTTCATTTCTGGGTTCCTGATGCACATTCTATAGCACCTCCACCCGTTTCTGCCCTTCTCTCTGGATTAGTTTTAAAAATTGGCATATACTCGATGTTTAGACTTTTTTATACAATATTCAGAACGAACTTTTTTGAAATGAATGACGTTTTAATGGCTGTAGGGGCGATCACTATAATTTTCGGCGCTGTTTTAGCTTTGGTTCAAAAAGATCTGAAAAGAATGCTGGCATACTCGAGCATAAATCAGATAGGAATCATATTTTTAGCTTTCAGCTTTGGAACAGAGTTAGGAATTATAGGTGCCCTCTACATGATTCTGGCTCATGCGGTAGCAAAGACGTGCCTTTTTTTATGTTCCGGAATAATCGGAGATTTAACTATTGTCAGTCTAAAAAGTAAGCCTTCTGTGTGGCTGCCTTTTTTTATAGGATCGCTCTCCCTCATAGGGTTACCTTTTACGTGCGGATTTATTGGAAAATATTTCGTATGTCTCGCTGCCATGGAAACTTCGAACACAGTATACGCAGGAATAATTCTTTTTTCGAGCATAATTTCTGCAGTATATTACCTCAGAGCTTCTTGTTATCTATTCAGAATCCCCAAAGATTATAAAATATCCTATTTGATGCAGATACCAGTTTATATATCCTCCTTCGCATGTATTGTCCTTGGAGTTTTACCTGTACTCATAATGGATATGATTGAATTAGCGGCAAAAACGTTGGGTGGTGTCATATGAACATACTCTTCGCTATTCTATTTCCAATTATCGGTGCTCTGATAATACCTTTTACAAAAAGAGTAAAGGAACATGTTTCAATTTTTGCATCTGTACTCTCCTTTCTGACAGTTCTCTCAGTATATCCCGAGGTCTCCAATAACCAGACCATAGATCTTTATATACACATGATCCTTGATCTGCATATCTTTGTTGACAAATTAAACTTTATTATAATCTCTCTTGTTTCATTTTTTCACATCCTGATTCTTGTCTATTCAATAAAATATATCAAGAAAGATCATCTCAGGTACTATCCTTTACTACTTTTAACGATGGGGTTCACTTTAGGGAGTTTCCTTTCGGGCGACCTTCTAACATTTTACATATTTTTTGAGATGACGACACTCTTCTCGTTTTTTTTGATAATGCATAAAGGAACTGAAAAAGCAAGAAGGGCCGGATTTATGTATTTAATTATGTGTTTTATAGGAGGAGCTCTGATTCTGATCTCGTTGGGATCAGTGTACGTCCAAGAAGGTAACTTTGAGATCTATAATTTAACCAACGGTTCATCCATTTTGTTTATTCTCGGATGTTTGATAAAGGCAGGAGCCTTTCCTCTGCACTTCTGGCTGCCGGAAGCACATCCCATAGCACCTTCACCCGTATCTGCTTTGCTCTCGGGAATCATGATAAAGATAGGCATTTATGGAATTGCAAGATTTTTTATGGTGCACGAAAGTATTGATTGGGTAGTTATTGTAGCCATATTTTCAATGCTTTTTGGAGTGATTTTGGCATTGATTCAGAGTGACATCAAAAGGATACTGGCGTATCATAGCATAAGTCAGATCGGCTACATGCTTTTAGGAATAAGCATCTCGTCTGTGGGCATTGCAGGAGGGGTATTTCACATGATAAATCATGCTGTCTTTAAAAGTTTATTATTTCTGTGCATGGGAGCTGTGATATACTCGACAGGAGAAAGAAGGATACAGAGGCTGGGAGGATTATATAAAAAAATGCCGTACACTATGATAACATGTATAATAGCAAGCTTTGCGATCTCCGAGATACCCTTATTTAACGGTTTTGTAAGTAAAACTATCATCTTCGATTCTCTCTCTGACAATTTTTTGAAAATCGCCTTTATATTCACATGTGCAGGAACATTTGCTTCATTTTACAAATTAAATAGATATGTATTCTTCGGAAAACTTCCCGATAATCTGAAATCTACAAAAGAAGCACCAAAGTTAATGTTGTTTTCAATGATCACTCTCTCTATTATCTGCGTATTGATCGGAGTTTTCCCAAATATTATATTCAAAAACTTATATGCCGGAATGTTTGATTTTTGGAGTTTGAGTCATCTTTTAGAAGCATCTGTGTCCATCATTCTGGGAGCTCTTATATTCATTTTTGGAAAAAAAGCAGGATTATTTGATATGAAAGAATACAGTATGGATAAGATTTACCGTAGGTTTACGGCATCTGCAATCTTATTCTATGAAAACATCAATAAAATTGTCTCTAAAGATCTTAATATCTATATTTTATGCATTCTACTATTTTTTATTATTCTATATTTCCTCTAATCGATCTTTCTGACTTCAAGCTCTTTTACAAATTCCATGGCACTTAAATGTTTTTCTAATTTCTCTAAAGGAATCTTTGATTTTGAGATATCGACTATCACCACAAGAGCTGAGAGATTTCCATATTCCAGTTCATCACTTTCATTGAAGAGTATATTTATATTTCTTTTCCCCAACTCAGAGGCTATTTTTGCAAGGACTCCAGGTTTATCTTCCAAGACCGCCTCTATTTCCACCAGATCCTTACCCGGGAGAGCTATTCTTTCAAAAGATATCTCTTTTGTTCTTTCATCTATTTCTGCCAGTAAATAAGCTCCTTCTACAATTCCCAGTTCTAATGCAATATCCTCCGGGAGTTCTATGATTCCTTTATTCTTTATTTTTATCAGATCATACGCCCTCATTTTTTACCTCTGTATATCTATTGAATTTGGCAGTTTATATCTCTTTCGAAAATAACATGGAACAACAAAAATTTAAAAAGATACCAAGAAAGAATACACATGAACATGAGTACTGCATTTATATTGGCACTCATATTTGGGCTCCTGTGTCCACAATATTCCCCCATGCTGGAGGATTATTTTGTTTTCATGCTGAGCATAGTCATGTTTCTTTCTCTCCTGGATTTAAAATTTACGAGAGATATAGGAAATAAAAGAGATATTCTCTTGATTTTGTTTTTCAACTATGTTGTCTTAGGTACGTTTCTTATTGTAGCCGGATCGTTTCTTGAGACGGAGTTTTTTGAAGGGTTTGTCGTTTTGGCTGTAGCACCCCCGGCAGTTGCAGTGATCCCCTTTACATACATTCTCAAAGGAGACCTGAAACTCTCTGTGGTGGGGCTAACTTTTGCCTATCTAGGTTCAGTTTTTATAGCTCCAGTGATCATCTTTCTGATATTCGGAGAGAGAATAAGTTATGTAGAATTACTTAAAACATTGATTGAATTTATAATTATCCCGATGCTCCTTGCTTTTTTCGTTTCTAAAACGAAATTTCATGCGAAAATAAAAGAAAACAGAGATTATATCATGGCCATTCTCATGTTTCTTGTAATCTATACTATAATCGGGATAAACAGAGACGAGTTTTTCAAGTCGGAAATGTTGTACCTTCTCATAATAGGATTTCTCAAAGCGTTCGGAGTCGGATTTTCAGTGTTCTGCCTCCTGAAAAAAAGAGAGAGAAAAAAAAGGATAAGTTTCACACTTTTTTCATCCTTTAAAAACTGCGCTATTTCTGCCGCTATAGCTCTGGAACTCTTTGGAGAAAGAGCAAGTTTAAGCCCCGTAATGGCAATTCCCTTTGAAATACTTTTCTTTTTTGTATTGGGGTTTATGGTTAGGAAGGGGAAATGAGATTTATCTCGAACAACTTTTACAGAGCAGCATGTATTCCTCTTAAAAATGCTCAATATAGTTTTTAAAACTTGGAAAAGCTTAAATAGATGCTCATTCTATAGATTCATATGCGAGGTAAATCAATATATGCAAAATTACACTCTTCTTATAGAAAATTAGTGACATTACCCTCGGAGTTTCGGGTACATATCTTACTTTTTGCAGTGTTTTTTATTGCCCTATTGTGGTCAGTAGATATTTTTTTCAAAGAGATAGATGTACAAAAAACAGAATTTCTACTTAGTGCTCTAATCCAAAGCCAAGCCGCCATATTATCTATTGTTGTATCTATAACTCTAATAGCTATACAGTTGGCATCTGGAAATTATTCAATTAAAATGTTCAGAGTTTTTCTTGATCCAAAAAGAGGATTATTTTTATATTATATAATGTCTTCAATTCTTTTTCTTTTATGGTGTAGCATAACTTTGTTAATATTTGAAAAATCTGATTTATTGCAAATAAAACATACTATTTACTTTTTTGCACTGATCCAGTTTATGCTCTTTTATTATATCGTAGATACTATTAGAAAATTTGAACCTGATTATATTATAAATGACTATATAAAATCGAAAATTAAAGAAGCTTTTAAAGAAAAAGATAAAGAAAAGAGCCTTAGTTTTATTAACTCCCTACAACAAATTTCAATGAGGGGAGTAGGAACCTCAAACTATGAAGTGTTAGAACACTGCCTGAATGTTATTGAGGAAATCTCAATTGAAATAAATAAAAAATATAGATCATTTTTCTATCAATTTAATAATCTGATGCAGATTATGGAAGATCTCCCAAGACAGTCAGTTCAAAACTATTACATCTTTAAAAAAATAATAGATCATTTTGGAAACATTTTCATTGAAACTCTCAAAATTGACATGGGCAGAAAAGATCTTCTTGCCAAAGATGGATCTTTCCAGAAATTGATATTGTTCAAATTAAGATCAATTTGCCACTTCTCAATAGATTACAATCAATCCTTCCCGATTGATAAGATATCTAGCACTTTGAGAGACATGACCGAAAAAATAATAAGATCCAATATTGGCAAGCCTCTTAAAAATTTAGAAGAAAAAATGGTAAATGAAATCATAGACATTTACACTCATACAATAAGTTATTCGATAGATCAAAATTTTGCTTTGAGAAACCAGAGTCTTTTTTTCAAAGTGATTAAAGATTTGTTTATGATAGGCAAGCTTTCTGTGGAATATCAAAAAGATGATCTTGCAATAGAAATTTCTAAAAAATTAAAGGCAGCAGATATAGGGAATATTATTGTAAAAAATTTTGGATCAGATCATGAAATTACCCCTATCAAATACGTATATAATGAACTTTTAGAAAAAATAGAAAACAAAGAGGAACACAATGAAAAGATGATATGTCTATCTAAGTTCTTGGAATTGTGTAACTACGATGTTGAGATTTCAGAGTTCATGAAATAGTTTTATTTTTATTATTGGGTTTTATGGTTGGGAGGAGAAAATGAGGTACCTTTCATAAATTTTATATACAATAAATGCGATAAATTAATAAATCAAAACACTATTTTATAAATGATGGATAGAATAAGAAACTATTGTCCAATGGTGGGTATATGTCCATATGAGCCTGTGAATATAAAATCCGACTCATATTTTTTGATCCAGCCTTTTGATAGTGAAAAAAACGAACGTGAAAAGGCGATAGAGGATGCACTTAGAAGATTTTATGGCCCCAATAGAGAATATGAACTTAAAAAGTCAGATTCTAAAATATACGATTATGGCAGTTATTGTGATATTTGTTTTAAAATAAAATCATCCCAATTCTGTATTGTTGACATATCGGGAGAACTTTATGAAATTATTGATAAGAAGTCAGGCAAAAAGGAAAAAAAAGTATTCCTACGTCCTAATGTTGCTTTAGAGTTAGGAATGGCATATGGATTCAATAAACCTGCATTGATACTATCCCGTAAGTTGAATGGCAAACGCCAAATCCCATCTGACATCAAGTTTGTTAGATATATTGATATTTCATTGATAGATTTTTATGGATGGTCTGGCGCATCTCAAAAGTTATTAGATCGGCTAAGAGAAAGTGTACCTTTTAGACCCATAAAAGAATCATTAGATTTGGATGATAAAAGATTAAAGAAAAAGATTAGAAATCATTTTAAGTTGTTATTGTATTTAAAAGAGAGACTGCCATTCTTACAAAGGAAAAATTTTATAATAAACCAAATAAGTTACAGTAATGGTAGATTAGTTGGTATGATAAAAGATGCAAAAGAGTTAAAAGAAAATGTTTGTTTTAATTTTTATATATCAGACGATGAAATCGAACATTTGGTAGGACGATTAAAAGTTTATCACATACAGCCAACTGGATTGGCTCAGGTAGAATTTTATAGCGTAGGAAGAGATGAAGATTATTTGAATAATGTTGCTCAAGAATGTTACAAAGGTAGGATTTTTGTTCCCGGAAAACATAGACTAGAGTTGATTACTCCCGAGGAAGTTAAAAAGATAAACTTAAAAGAGATAAGAAATATAATGGGTATGATATAACAGAACTTAGGAGATGTTATCATGAAAGAAATTGAAGGTAAAGTCGCAGAGATAATAGATCTCTATACAATTGTTATTAATAGAGGACGTAAGCACGGTGTTGAAGAAGACATGCGCTTTGTGATCTATGAACCGGGTGATATAATCGAGGACCCTGATACTAGCAAGCCTCTAGGCAACTTTGAACACATAAAAGCGAAAGTAAAAGTCACTTATGCTCGTGAAAAATTCTCTACTGCAGAAACCTACATAACATATACAGTACCTACTGTCCCATATACACCCATCCTAACAAGAGAATACCAAAAACGCCAAGAACTACCTTTGGATAGAACAATGAGAGAACAATTGCTCAAACACCTAATGTCACCAGTCAAAGTAGGGGATTTGGTTAGGCAAATTCTGGACTGATTTTGGTAGACCTATTGCAAATACAAGTGAGTTATATAAGACAATTGAAATCTCGAACTTTCGAGTTAAATAAAACGCGATGTAGATGGCATATAGTGTAAAAATGTCAGATTTCCTTGATCGTACTTCATAGAAGAAAACAGAAGAAGAAATAAAAATTGTAGAAGGAACGGAAATATGAAAACAAAAAGCCTCGGTATTGCTTTGGTAGATTTTGTTGATTCTAAACAGAAACCAAGTCTAGATGACAAACTGAAAATACTATTCGAGAGAAAATCGCCTAAAAAAATGGCACCTCAGAGATTGGGTGGTGGCACTGCATATATGATTGAAGAATATGGAAATATTACAAACCCTCAGTTTCCGATTCCTGATTGCTTCAAATCAATAAATATATATGTAATTCAAC
>JAGLWR010000020.1 GCA_023133315.1 Methanomicrobia archaeon
AGACATCACAGTTACCTCTCCAGTTAGCATGAGGCATTCCAACATATACTCGCAGTGTATACTTGTCGATTATCTCGGATCCACCGTATACGTCCCTGAATGTTCCGTATCCCTGGAACGTTGTATCTGGACTCACAACAGCATCCATGGACCACTTTAGGTCCTCAGTCGTCAACTCAACGCCGTCATGGAACGTTACACCCTCTTTTATCTTAATATCGTAGTATTCCGGGAAGATAACAGGATCAGCGAGTTTTGCATTGACCTTGCATTTTGCGCCTGGTGCAAGAAGAGCTTCGATTGAGGCCTCGTCAAGCATACTCGGAGCAAACACGATCAATGGTCCGGCCGTGTATGATTCTGCAAGCACATAGTCAAGAGCTAGATTTTGATCTCTCCTGTTGAGTCCCTCAAATACTGCGGCATGCATGTACCTTCCGTAGACAGAGTTCCATCTCCACGGAAGCATACCCTCAACAGCCGCGGGACTACCATACACGATGGTATCTTTTCCTGGGATTGACCACGGTGCCATTTCGTAGTTTCGTGTCCACATTAATCCATCGAATCCCTCGAGAGTATCTACCGATGCCCATACGTTGAGTGGTATGTAGACAACACAGTACGGTTTCTCATCTGCAAAGATCTCCTGGAATCTCCAGAGATATTCCTTTCTCTTTTCCTGGTCAAGCTCGACTCGTGCTCTTGCAAGCAGCTCGTCGGCCTCAGGGCACCACCAGTGCGTGATGTTGTTCCCAATAGGCGTCATGTTCTTTGAATGGAATAAATCGAACGGGTCTGGATCGACACCGACTGACCAGCCGAACGAAGAGATGTCGAATCCCTCCTCTGCGTATGTTGTACCGTAGAAGTTATTGAATTCCCTGTTTATCAAGTCTCCGAACTCGAGGAGCTTGAAGTCAGCGTCTATACCGATCTTTCGCATTTCAAGGTTTGCTGCCTGCGTATACTGCTCCCTGACCTTGTTTCCTATCGGAGCGATCTGTGTTATCGAAAAGAACGGTGGGTATTTGTCGTAGTCCTCTGTGAATGAAACTTTCTTCCATTCTTCTGCCTGAGCAACTGCTGATGTTCCAAAAATAGATAGTACCATAGAAGCGACTAAAGCAATTGATAGCACTATTGAAATTTTTTTCAATACTTTTTCCATTTTTTTACCTCCTTATTTCTTACTTTCTTTTACTATTACACTACTACATCCGACAAACGTACATATAGTACTACGATTGTACTACGGCATATAGTAGCGTGTACTATTTTGACACAACTTATTTAAATACTTTTCGGTTGATGGGAGTATCTGCCCCATTAAAGGTAACAACTGCATCATAGTGCATTAATATCGCTGTACGCTGATCTAACACAGTAAATACTGTAAATACTGTAAATATGAAAAATGCAATTACGGTATCACAATGACAATTTCCAATTTCTGTAAAAGATAGTAAAAGCATGCCACAAAGGCAAAAAACAGGCTGAGAATAAAGAGAATATCAATTTTATCTTTTGTCTTTTTATAATCATAAGAAAAAATCCCAATTACTACCAAATCGCATACCATTGCCAATACTAACAACAATACACTCGTGTTCATAACGATCCTCCTATCTCATTCCACAGTTCAGACATAGTATACATCCTTCTTTTCATTACATATCATCCATTTTTTTGTTTTTCCTCTTTTCTTTTTCGTCTATAAAAACTTTTTGGGTCATCTCTCTACAACCTTATTATTTTATTACGATTCGTTATAGTAACCTTTATAAAGGAGTAAATTATCAAGATAGCATGGTGATCTGATGAAAAAATTACTGGCTTTGTCCCTTTGTTTCCTATCATTAGGGTGTATCGTAGGAGTAAATCTAAAAACACCTGAAGAGACAGTAAAAACCTGGGTACGATCCTATAACGATAGAGATGTTAAGGGGATATACGTAACGCTGTCAAAGAGCTACGTCTTTGCTAACGGTGGAGAAGAACGGGTGAAAGCAGATATAAAGAGTATGCTGGAAGATGCCAAGGAACAAAACATAACATATAAAACGAAAAGCATAGGTCGACTTGCGTTGCCTAAAGAGGAAGACGAGCCCATCTTAGTGGACATATATCTAGTAAAGATGGACAAAGAATACACAGAAAACGGTGAAAAAAAGATTGAAGAACTTATATTGAATTTTAAGATAGAGAAGGAAGACGGTAAATACAAGATCGCAGAGTACTGGGATTGAATGAAACTATTGGCTACAAAATACTATATGCAACGAAAATTCTCTATAGTATAAATCTCATTTATTTAAAATTTAATTTTTAAATAATAAAAAAAAGAATTAAATTTAGAATTAAATTCTTTCAAGAGCGAGTGTGATATCTTCAGCCCTTATCGTTTTTCTTCCGGCATGCTTGGAAAGAGCTGCTGCTTCTTTGGCTACGCTAATACCAAAATCTTCCAGGTACTCGGCCATTGCTATTATCGCACCTTCACTCACTCTTCCGGCACCTGCCTTTCGTATTATCTTATCTACTGGAGCTTTAGCTAATATCATTTTTGATCACCTATAGATTCCATGTAACTCTTCATATTTAAAGTTTTCGATTATATATGGACAATTGCCACCGATTTTTGGTCATAAACGTGAATTTTTTCTATTTTTTAATAGATATCTCTATGCTGAAATCACGTGGTAACTTCACACCCGTCTTTCTTTATTATCACTGTATGTTCTTTCTGCGTTATACATCCTCTTTTTTCATCTCGCAGGACATTATAGTTGTATATAATCCCATTTCTCATCAAGGTCTTTAGTGCAAAGTCTAATTTTCTTCCGGGGAACTTTTTTGAAAGCCATCTTTCAGCAAATGGCAGATTGGGATAATTTCTTCTGATATCTGCAAGAACTTTCCGTGCAAGTCCCAGTCGTATCGGTCTATTCATGAGGTACTTAAAAATAAAGACTCTGTCTTCGTCTATTACTCTACCAGCACCATCGGTAGAAAAAGGTTCTATGGCAAAGACCTCACCATCTTTCAGGATGTACTCCTCATCTGTAGCTATATTCGGGATCGTTACATCTGCATGAAGATCGTTCTGAGCAAGCCTGTGGCCATTTAAATTTTCTATCGGCTTAAATCCGTAACTTTTTATCGTCTCTTCTATCTTAGCTCCTATATCCGAGGTATTTACTCCTGCCTTTATCATGGAAATAGCATTTTCTAAAGCTTCTTCAGATGCTTTGATCATGCCGTCTTTTTCTTCACCTATCTTTACCGTAAAGGCCGAATCAGCTATGTAGCCGTTTACATGCGCCCCTACATCTACTTTCACATAATCTCCCCTATGAAGTACGGTTTCATCGTAGAACGGGGGGGAGTAGTGAGCTGCGATCTCATTTATAGAGATATTGCATGGAAAAGCTAACTCTCCACTCAAGGATTTTATCCTATTTTCCGCAAACTCTGCGATCTCTAAAACTTTTGCTCCTTCTTTCAATAACGGTTCGACTTCTTTTTTAACAACTTTTATGATTTCTCCTGCTTTTCTGTATTCATCGTACATATTATCCCCTGAATACTGGTCTTTTTGATAATTTTATAGGTAATGGAACTCTTTCGAACGGTTTTCCTTTTGTTTTTTCTTTAATTTCTTTGGCAAGATCGTCCAGCCTCATCTCCCTATTCTCTTCATTTCTTATACGCACGGAAAGAATATTGTTTTCTATCTCTTTATCGCCGACCACAGCTATGTATGGTATCCATTCCTTCTCTGCAGTTCTGATTTTCTTTGCGAGTGTCTCATTTCTATCATCTATATCGTATCTTACTCCTTCTATCTCAATTTTTTCCAAAAAGCTCAGATGTTCCTCAGAGACGGGTATGAATCTTACCTGTGTTGGCGAGAGCCACAGTGGTAAAGACGGTTTTATCCCTTTTTGCGAGTCCTTGTATGCATTTTCAAGAAGTGCATACATCATCCTCTCTATGGCCCCGGAAGGTGAGAGGTGAAGGATTACAGGATAATTCTCATTTCCTTCCTGATCAGTGAATCGTATATCGTACCTCTCTCCATTTTCTATGTCTATCTGATCTGTCGTCAGAGCTGAAGCTTTGTCCAGATTATCAACGTAGTTCCATTCATACTTGAAGACAAAGTAAAATATTCTCTCGTCCCACATCTCCACCAGTGCTGGTTTTCCCCATTTCTTGACCATCTTTACAAGAAAATCTTTACTTTCGTTCCAGAAATCTTTTGTAACCCTGAGAGCAAGCTCTAAATCTTCAGGTATATCCAATCCTATACCCTCCTGGATCTTCCTTGCCACATCAAATCTGATCATCATTTCTTTTTTCGCTTCTTCAATATCCGCAACAAAAGCATGGCAGTCAGGCATGGTAAAAGCTCTCAATCTTCTCAATCCTGAGAGTTCTCCTCTCTGTTCCACTCTGAAGCTGTATTTTGTCAGTTCGTAGAGTCTCAAGGGAAGATTTCTGTAACTTATCGTAGCATCGTGAGCCATTAAAAACTGACCGAAACACGCCGCAAATCTGAGAAAAACTCGTTTATTTGGCGTTTGAATAACATACTGCCGAGCTGGAAATCTGTGAAGATACGATTTAAGCGAGGGATGTTCAAAATCATACATTATCGGAGCTTCTATCTCCATTCCTCCGTAGTCTGCGACATTATCAGTAACCCATTTCTCAAGCAATCCTTTTATGAGCCTCCCTTTCGGATAATACCTTAAGTTTCCGGGATCGCTTCCGGGTTCGTAATCGACTAATTCGAGCCGCTGCATTAACGATACGTGAGGAGGTTCCTTCTCTGTGATCCTTCTCTTTTCGATCTCGTAGTTCGTAAATTTCTTCAGGTTTGTGTACTTGGAGAAATCGTATTGTTCGACAGAGATTAACTCTCCATCCCCTGTTAGTATATGCCATGAAGATTTTACTTTTTCTGCTTTTTTCAACGCCTCGGATACCTCTTCTTTCTCGCCTGTAATTTCTCTTGAAAGTTCTGAGAGAGGGTGCCCTTTGCATGAGAGCTTGAATGCTTTATAGTATCCAAAGGGTGATTTTTTTACATTCAAATCGGATTTTAACGAATTGTAAATGGCGTTTACTGTATTTTCAGCAAACTTTGGTGATGCAGGCGTAGAAGAAAGATGAACGTACGGATATATCATAACATTTTCCGTATTCACCAGTGCTGCTGTTTTTTTTATCTCCTCGCACGTTTTTTCAACGATGGTCTCTATTTTTCCCTCGTCTTTTTTTTCGACAGAGGTAAAAACTACCAGACATTCTTCCATTCTGTCTTTTCTTCTTTCTTCCGGGATTTCTTCAGCAAAATCCAGCTTTTTTTTCGCTTCATACTCAATGTAGTCGCTGTGTATCAGTAATATTCTCACTTCTATCACCTCTATAAAATATAAAATAAAAATTTAAATAGGTTTGTTTTTACAGAAGAAACATTTCTTCATTTTCTCTCCAATATTTTTTTATCACGGCGTCTGGCATCCACAACCTTTTGTGTTTTGACTGGGCGAAAGAATTGCTATCATGAGCTCAATGAGCTCTCTCTGTGTCTCGCATCTCTTGAGTGCCAATCTGTAAGCCTTGATGTAATTTCCATTGAAATACGCTTCAAATGCATCGTCACAGCAGTACTCTGCATACTCAATAAGTTCCAGAACTTTTTCGTACCTCGGATCTGTTTCCAGTCCCCGCTTTTTGATTTCTTCCTGGAGCGTTTCTACGAGATTGTCCGGCATACAGCATTCGTCTAGTTCTTCAGAAAAATCCAGACCTATCTCCCGTGCTTTTTCGAAGAGGTCGTCAAGATCACATATTTGACATCGATACATGCCATTGTAAGCTAGTACTTTCCATATTGGGGGTATATTAATGGTAGGAACTGTCACTGATGCACTGTCCTCGTCCGAAACGGGGAATCCGTTAGGAGGAGTTCCTGTTGCCGTAGCATTATTGATCGATGTTCTCTCTTTACCGTTGAATATGGCTTTAAATTCGAGGTCTACTGATTCTCCTATGTCTAAAGGTCCGACATTGTTCCATACGAGTGTGGTGGTGTCATCCGGATTAACGGTAACGCTATCAGGTACTGGATTTGCTTCGTCGGCATAAGTAAGGCCTACCGGGAGAATATCATCAACCACTACCGGATCTAACGGTACTTCTCCTGTGTTGGTTACTCTCAGTATAACATCTACTTTATTGCCCCAGTCGGTCACAGAAGGAATTATAGATTTCACGATGTGAATGGCCGGTGCTTTTACCCCCACGGGGGAGTCGTCTTCATCGGTGACATCGCCGATAACAGATGTGCCAATGACAATGGCTCTGTTTATGAAAGTTCCTACTCTGTCGGGATCTACGGTCGCCTCAAAGGTTACTACAATGGTATCGGTTGGATTCATGGCACCGATATTCAGCCATGTTAACGTCTGAGTCCCATCTGCATTATCAACAATGGAATCTGGCTCGTATGGGACGCCGTGTACAACGCTGGTTCCTGGCAAGTACGTTAAACCGTCAGGAAGAATATCGATTAACTGCACAGGATCCAACGGCATTGAACCTGTGTTGGTAATAGTCAGTTCGAAGTAAACTACTCCACCCGGTGATGGGACATTAATAGTAGTATTTAAAGTAAGCTTCAAAATATCCGTACCAGGTGCTTCCACAGTCCACGGATCTGATATGGGTGGATAATGCCGCTCGTATATACTGTCACCGAGTAGACTCGAATAATCTGTGACAGTTGACGTGTTGGTGAATATCCCTCCATCCGTGGGTATCACTGCATCATATTCCAAGATCAATGTTGTTCCTACGGGGATGATTGTATAATTCCAGGTGATTGTATTTCCCACCACAGTAGTTGAGTCTGCCGATGGCGTTGATGTGATGGATGCAGGAATTAAAATCAATCCTGCAGGTACTACATCCTCGATAGGAACATCGTACGCTGGACTTGTCAATGTATTCGGAACTGTGATGGTGTAGTGTATCGTGTCCCCAGGTAATCCTGCGGTGATAGAACCTTGTTTATCTATAGTCAAATTAGGTTCTATGATCTGAACGTCTCCATAGTCCTGAGGAATAGGATCGAAGGGATGTCCATTTTCACTGCCGATTGTCCGTGCCCAGTTGGTTAATATAACTCCATCGACGTTTGCTGGAATATCTTGCACTCTCGCTGTAACTGTAATGTCAACGGTATTGGGACCTGTAAAGTCACCCAAAGTCCAGGTAATAATCTGACCAACGACTACGGGCGCTGGTTCTGGTAATGTGGGATGGGTATGAGTATATGTAGATGTTACATACTCCAATCCTGCGGGAAGGGTATCGATGATCTGGACATTTTGATAATTAGATGTTCCCCAATATGACGAAGAGATGTCAAATGTAACTTCTTCTCCTATGGTGGCTGTCTGTAAATCAGGTGATTTGAAGAGTCCCTCTATTGTATGTGTATATGCTTCATCAGAGCTCGTACTGTATACGCAGCCGGTAGAACAATACCCGCTGACTATAACAGTGTCTGTACCTAGAAATCCAGTGATATCGGCAGAAAGGGTGGCTATCCACGTTCCTCCTATGGGTAGTGGATTAGCTAAATTCCAGGTAACTGTATTCCCAACGACGACGGGAACTTCACCACCTGAGCCGTTATTTGCGACAATGTTAATGAAGTTTAAACTTAAATTATCAACAACCTCTACATTTTCAGCCTGGTAATTCCCTGTATTGGTGACCGTAATGGTCCAGGTGGTCGTTCCTCCTGGAGGTCTCGTCACGGTTTCAGGTGTTTTTTCCACGGTTAAAACAGCCATTAGAGGAGAGACATTCGCACTATTCGTTCTCGTATAGTGCTGGCCACAGACATTATCAAAATCAACATGCACCGTATTCGTGTCTGGGATTACCACACCACAGTTGATACCGTCGTCGATGATCCTAAAATGGAGGACAACTGTTTGCCCTTCCAACATGTTTCCAATGACCCATATAGGCTGTGTAAGATTTGCGGGTGGATCAGGTATGGGGGTGGGTCCAGATATCATGGAGTGATATTCAAATCCTGTGGGAATGAAGTCTGTTACGACTACGTTATAAGCCGTGGGTCCGTAATTGTAAATGGTTACTGTTATTTCGCCGTCGCAGGTAGTAATGAGTCCCAAAGTCTGGTTAATATTGAATTGGGCCGTAGTCCTCAAACGTGCGGTGTCGCAAATCTGTGGCATTCTGCAGGGATCATACCCAGGAGTTGTGGGATCATCATCGCAACCGTACCATACACATGCAGTATTCGTTGTGGGAGGATCAGTGCATTCATTGGCGTCTACTGTGGCCTGCACATAATAGGTGACACTCGCACTCACCAATAAACTGCCATGTACCCACGGATCTGCCTGTGTTCCAGATCCAGGAAGACCGGGACCTGTGGACAATGTCATATTTGACGGCAGAACGTCCCAGAATTCTACATTTAAAGCGGTAATTGCACCAGTATTTGAGATTTGGATACGCCATTCTACCGTGTCACCTGGTTCAGCATTGACCGTTTCTACGTAGCTACCTCCTGCTGTTACATTCCTTCCATCTTTTACAATGGAAATATTCGGTTCTCTCACAGGAAGAGTTGATCTTGACTCCGGACTGACCTTTGGCTCGCCGCACACGGTATCATAAGACGCTTTGGACACGATCGTTCTATTCCCTGACGGGAAATCGCATCCGGCAATGACATCAAAAGATATGGATACCGTATCACCCGGCTGTCCTGCTGGAGCGAGCGAAGCCAATGCTGCAACCTCGGTACTCGTCCATACAACTGGATTGGCCGAAGGATCTTGCGGATCTGCGGGAATGCCACTTAATGACATGTAATGAAGCCCGGGAGGTAACGTTACTTCTACTTCTACATTGTATATGGTGGTAATGCCTGCATTCTTCACCTGTACTGTGATATTTTCCTGTCCGCACAGATCGATATCTGCAGGAAGTGTATTAGTAGTCACCGCATTTGAGGGAGGAATCGCCACCGTTGAATGATCGGAAACGGGCGCCTGGCAGTCCGCACCCAGACAACCCCAGCTCGCAGAGACGTCGTTATCTAAATCATTACAGCCAATTATGTCTGCAGTTAATGTAATAACTCGAGTTGCTCCTGCAGGGATATCCATGATCCAGGTGTCCCCATTAATGGGGATGCCATTGTGATCTTGATTCACGTTCGTTGTAACAATTACGGGAACTCCATGCAGGTCTGTCACAGAAGATGAGTTGTACTGTAAATCTGAACCCAGAACATCTTCTACCCACGCATTGTAGGCAGTTCCACTGCCGGAGTTGATAACATAAATGGCCCATGTGACCTGGTTTTCTGTCGCGTATATGAGTTCAGGTGTCTTTTTAATTAATAACGATCCCTCCACAAGAATCGGGGATCCCCCTGCCGAAGCAGAGCACTCCATGTCTGGTGTGGCATCGTTCTGACAGTAACCGTCCCAGTAGACAGTAACAGACAGATCCGAGGGGGAACTGCATCTGTTCTGAAATGTTACATGGATCTGTGCTGAGTTATTTGCGACAAAAGCGTCACCATAATCAAACTCTATCCTGTCTGCAAATACAGTCGTGACTGGTACAGGTCCTGTATATCCAGTGATTGTTGCATTATAATTATCGGTAGGTAAGACTACCAAAACATCGTAGGCACCAACAACAGAGGCCCTGTTTAAATTTATGTCCACATTGTATGTACCGCAGGAATCGACGATAGCAGGAAGTCCGGCAACGCCTATGCTCATCTGTGCTTGATTTACAGTAACATAAACTGTCTCCTGTATCTCCTGATCCGGTTGACAGACGCCTCCTGTTTTTCCCGTGTCCAGGATGGACCAGTCGTAAAAGGAATAGCTGGCCTCACATGCGGGAAGAGAGGAGTCTGTTGTTCTTAGTGTATATGTAATCACTAAAGTGGAATTCCTCACCGAAGGGAATGGATCGCAGCTTGAGTAGTCGCCGGTGCTGAAATCTAGAATAAGCCTAGGATCGAAGGTAGGAGTAATCACGATTTGGCATGTTCCGTTCACTATAACAAATAAATTTCCTACATATATCTGGTCATTGGGCATTTCCTCATAAAAGATGAAATCTGTCCAGTTAACGCCATCCCACCAGACATCGTCATCGAAGATGTACGTATTGGTATAATAAAGATCGGTACATTTTTCGAAATTAGTTGTAGAACTAACCGTTTTTTCTGAATCAAAGTATTCCTCACATTCCAAAGCGGTAGTTTGAGACGCACTGGCTGTAAGCGGACAGCCGCAGCAGTCTATCATGGTGGCGTTAACCGTGTTAGTAGCATAGGTGTAGCAGTAGGTCTCACACTGAGTGTAGGGTGGAGATTGTAGGGTAATTGTGGTATTCAATCCTACAGAGGGAACAACAATCCAAGTGATGGTATTGCCCATTACTGTTCCTCCTCCAGCATCAGTAATGGTGAACCCATTGGGAATTGTGTCCACCACCGTGATATTGGAAGCCCCGGGACCGGGTGGGCAGGAAGTCGGTCCTGAGTATGACGCCGTAATGGTATACGTAATGGATTCTCCTAGATAAATCTCATAAGGAGCTCCCGTTTTGGAGACTGATAAAGATGTTCCACCAGTTATAGAATAACTGCTCAACTGCCAAGGGGGAGAGAATAAGTTCCCGCAGTCATCAGTATACTCAGGTTTGAATAATAACGTCCCAGAAGGAAGTGATTGACACCAGTTTGAATGAGTTAAAGTGAAGATCAGATTTACAGCAGGACCGGGAAGTATATCTCCCACCTCAAATCGTTTATCAACATTATTGTAGGATTCTCCTACAGGTGAAGTAACATTGACTACAGATAAAGGATCGAAATCAACATACAAATAGAAATCATGAGCTGTTCCCGTCCCGGAATTGGTTATGGGAATGGTGAACTGGGTACCTGCAGAACAGTACGGTATCTGGAAACTCGGTAACGTATACGATATCTCAGGTTCTTCCAATATTAACTGCACGCTCGCCTGTGTAGTCTCTGTTTCGCAGGGGGCACCGTTACAGCTCCATTCAACTTGTGCATCGTTTTCTAAGTTACTGCACGCATCGACTCGTGCATCTATGGTTATGGTTACCGTAGCTCCAGGATTTATCAATGCTAATGCAGGAATATGGGTCGAATTCCACGTGGTGATCTGACCGACATTATTTCCTGACGGACTTGAGGAGATGCAGGTGAGACCAGCACCTAACGTGTCTTCTACGACCACATTCTGGATGGGACCGAAGCCAGTACTCGTCACAGTGAGTGTCCATTGGACTGTATCACCAAGATGAGCAGGAATAACAGATGGAGTCTTTGTGATAGTGACGGCTCCAGGCTGTACAGAAACGTAAATTGATCCCTGGGAAGATCCATCGTCATGCGTGACATCCACAAGTATCTGGCCAGATACTGCGGTGCATGTGATGTATAAAGTAATAGTTCTACTCCATATTTCTAAAGGATCTAAATCGCCAATATTCCAGGTGATGGTCTGACCCACTACAGTTCCTCCTCCATTATCATCGATCCGGAACCCGGTCGGTATGGTAGCTTGAGCCACCACGTTAGTAGCAGTTTCAGTAGTAGAGGTATTTTGTATTGTAATGATATAGTTATGCGGCTCGCACATGTTCACGCTGGTATCACCACTTACACTCACAGATAACACAGGCTGTGAACTAACGTTATTCAGCAGTAAAACTCCAACAAAAAGCAACACAATGAACGCACACATTACTCTCTTCATACTCTTTTTCTCCTTCATGTTAAACTTAAAAGATTGGTAATATATAAAGCTAGCGATTCTTATGTATATATGCTATACTATCTTTGTACTTCTCTGTTAGCATGGAAAACTTTTTCTTGTCATGATTGTAACTTACTATAACACGAAATTATTCAGAAAAGTTAAATGTTTATTTATTAATTCTTTAGTTAAAAAAAAAATTTTTAACTGTGAAAGAGTTAAAAAAAATTTTTAAAGTATAGAATACTAAATATCAATAGATATTAAAATATAAATAATAAATTTATTGGAATATGAACATTACGTGTAAAGTTATAATAGGGCACATGGGGAAGACAAATGATTAATAGAAAGAAAAAAGAAATAGAAGAGAACATCAAGAAAAAAATAGAAAAATTAAGGGAATCGGAAGAAAAGCTATCTGCAATATACGATTTATCAAAAGAGATGACTCTGAGCTTGAGTTTGGATCAGATCTCAAAAATTGTATTAGATGCAGTAGAAAAAGTTCTTAATTTTGATATCTGTGGTCTTCTTCTGATTGATAAAGAAAAAAATGAGCTTCATGTTAAAGAATTTTACGGTTATGACGAGAAAATTAAAGATTTTAGAATGGCATTAGATAGCCCTATTGGAATCACAGCTTATGTCGCAAGAAATGGAGAACCGTATTATTGTTCCGATGCGAAAAAAGACAAAATATATTTAGATTACGGCTCAGACGTCATGTCTGAAATTTGTGTGCCTCTAAAAATCGGTAAAAAAGTACTGGGTGTTATAGACGCTGAAAGCGAAGAACTTGATGCTTTTTCAGAACTAGATCAGAGATTGCTTGAAACACTGGCATCTCAAGCAGCTATTGC
>JAGLWR010000200.1 GCA_023133315.1 Methanomicrobia archaeon
ATGAGTGAAAATGGAGCAAATCTCTGATTTGGTACATCTCTAACGATGTTTCCGATAGGAAACTCGGGAGATGAATGGGCCCGTCGAGATTTGAACTCGGGACCTCCTGGTTATCAGCCAGGCGCTCTAACCAAGCTAAGCTACGGGCCCTTATTCTAAATACAAATGAGAAAATTTATAAATTTTGTGACTTGATGAACCTATCCAGTATCTCTTCCAGACTCGGCCCTTTTTCCGTGATCTCTTCGATTCTATATCTTGCTCTCTGAGATGGTCTGTTGATCGTAATGATATGTTTCAACTCCATTGGAGTGCCGTAGAGAACGGCATCGCACTCAACACTGTTGACACTATCCTCAAAATCTTTGAGTTGTTCAGTGTTATACCCTATCGCTGGCAATACATTTTTTATGTGTTTAAACTCCTCAAAAACATTTTTCATGCTTCCTTTCACGAAGGGTCTCGGATCCACTACCGTACATCCATATTTTTGAGCGGCAACGTACCCCGCGCCAAAAGACATTCCCCCGTGAGTGATTGTTGGACCATCGTCAACGACGAGAACTCTCTTTCCACTGACAATATCTGGATTCTCTACTTCCACGACAGAGTTTGAATGGACTATCTCAGCATCGGGATTCATATCTTTTACACTTTTCAGTAATTTTTCTATGTCCTCTTTTTTTGCAGTATTTTCTTTGTTTATAACGACAACGTTTGCTCTTCTGAGATTTATCTGCCCTGGATAATACTCCGTTTCGTGTCCCACCCTGAGTGGATCTACAACAGTTATCAGGAGATCAGGTCGATAGAACGGTATCTCATTGTTCCCTCCATCGAAATGAACAACATCCGGATTTTCTTTCATAACGTCCTTCAGGATCACCTCATAATCAACGCCCGAATAAATGACATGACCTTTCTCTATGTACTGTTCATACTCTTCTCTCTCTTCTACAGTACAATTATGTTTGACGAGATCTTCCTCACAGGCGAACCGCATGGAAATCTGTTTTCTGAGATCGCCGTAGGGCATAGGTTCCCTGATCGATATTACTTTCAAGCCTTTTTCTGTTAAAGTATCAACTAATTTTGTAGAGATCTGGCTTTTACCACACCCTGTCCTCACGGCACATACAGATGTAACAGGAATATCCGCCTTTATCATTGTATCGTCTGGATTTGGAAGCACATACTCAGCTCCTGCGGATTGTGCTCTCTGTCCTAAGTAGACAACGTGCTTGGCAGAAAGATCAGAATAGGCGAGATACGCAAGATCAACTTTGTATTTCTTGATCAAACTTTCCAGCATTGTTTCTGGATACATGGGAATACCATCTGGATACATATCCCCAGCAAGTTCGTGTGGATATACCCTTTTTTCTTCAGAGGTTGTGCCTACATTCTGCTCTCCGGCATACGTAAACGCAACTACCTCATAATCCTCATTGTTTCTGAATTTTCTGTTGAACAGATGGAAATCCATTCCCAATGCTCCTACTATTATAATTCTCTTTTTCTCCATTGACTCACCTAAAAATTAATATTCGATAATATTTAAAAAGGTTTGTGACATCTCCACTGTTCCTATAAGGAGTTATGGATCTTGGATAATACTGCTTAACTTTATTGAAAATTTTTTATAAATCTTTGACAATGTTCATTTTTTCATAAAAAAAGGTTTTAAATTGAAAAAGGAAAGCAAAAAATGTCCCAATTTTGGAAAAGAAGTTTAATTTTTTATTTTTTTAATTTCTTCTTTTATAAACATAAAAGCCTCTTCTATTCCTTGGAGATTCTTACCGCCAGCTTTTCCCAGATCTTCATTGCCTCCTCCGCCTCCATCTATAAATTTCCCAACATCTCTCATTATTTTACCGATGTTTATCTCTTTTATCTTTGAAAATCCCATAACACGAGCATTCTTTTTGTCTGCAAGAAAAACAGTAATATTTTCCTGATCAAATTCTTTTATGAGGGATTCTATGTCTCTATCTTCATATATCTTCATTATCAATTTATATTTTCCTATCTTTTCTGAATTCTCTATCATTTCAGAAACTTCGTAATC
>JAGLWR010000201.1 GCA_023133315.1 Methanomicrobia archaeon
GAGACTCAGTGGATTGTAATAAGCAAACTCCTCTCCTTCAAGAAGGAATACTATCGAAGCGTTGGCTGAAGAGATAGGATAGATTCTGGCAAAAACTTGCAAAAACGATGGCAACATCGAATAAGGAGCAAACATTCCACCGAGAAAAGCTGTTAATAATGTAATTGCAACGCCGGTATGAGTGGCAGCCGACTCTCCTTTAACGAGAGATGCTATGATCAAGCCTATACCTGTAGATGCCAAAACTATGAGCAAGAAAAACCCCAAAGCTTCTAATATATTCGCAAACTCACAATCAAATTTTGCTCCGTATATTAGACCGATTACTAAAAGTAAGATCGATCCTATCAATGAGAAAGTTAATATACCGAAAATCCTGCCGAGTCCTTCCTCCCAAGGTTTTACAGGCATCGAAGCTATTTTTAAATACAATCCTCTTTCACTATCAGAAGCTATTGATCCAGCTAAATCTGACTGCCCAGCTATCATAATTAAAAAAGTGATCATAGTTAGGCTCAAACCTCCCTTTAAACCTGATATAGTCTCTTCTGGAACATCTCCCCACATGATGGGCATCACGACCAGGAAAAATATTGGGACGGCAAAAGTGAAGAACAGTACTATTCTATCCCTCAAAAATTCTTTAAGGTTTTTTTCCATAACAGCTGCAATCATGATATCACCGATTTTTCTGTGAGTTTGAAAAAAACGTCCTCGAGAAAAGGTTTTTCCGCATCTATTCTCATAGTTTTACATCCGATTTTATCAAGCGATCTAACTATATCAGGTATTGCCTTTTCGGGATCCTCACAATAAACTCTATAGCCTTTCTCAGTTTCCAGTATCTTCTTATTTTCACTGAATTTCCTGAGGGTATTAGCAACTTTCTCACTTTTTATCATTGTCTCTGCATTTACGACATTTTTCAGGCCGCTCCTCTTTTTCAATCCCTCTGGATTATCTTCTATTATAATTCTTCCTTCATCTATGAATCCCACTCGTGAAGCTAATTCAGCATCTTCTCCAATGTGTGTAATGAGAAGGATAGTTCTGCCTTCCTCGTTTATCTCATTTATCAATCCGAAAAACTCTCTTCTCGCTGATGGATCTAATCCTGTAGTCGGCTCGTCGAGAATTAAGATTTTTGTCCCGGGAAAGAAACCTGTCGCAACTTCCAATCTTTTCCTCATTCCTCCCGAATAGTTTGAGACTCTCATTTCTGATACTTCTGAAAGTCCAATTTTATCCAATATATTTTCTGCTAACTTTTTAGCTTCGTTTTTTGAGAAGCCATAAAGTCTCGCAAAGTAAATGAGATTTTCCTTTCCCGTCAACAACGGAGAAGAAAAATTGTCCTGAGGAACGTAACTTATCAGTTCTTTTGCTTCTTCATGTTCATAAATCCTCACAACGCCGCTAGTTGGTAAGCTAACGGATGCTATGATGGAAACGAGCGTAGTCTTTCCAGATCCGTTCGGCCCCATTAAAGCATAGAACTCTCCTTCTTCTATCTTTAAATCTACTTTTTTGAGAACTTCATTATCGCCGTATTTTTTAACTAAGTTTTCCACGAATATCGCATTCATAGTTAACCTTTTAAATTTCCATATATAAAGCATGTAGAAACTCTGTATTACAAAGTGGATAAAATGAAGGATGAAGAACTTTTGGAAGTTTTTGAGAGGGTTGAAAGATTCATAGATTATCGGTATAGAAAGAGTCATGGACATCTTTTCCTTATTTTGGGGATTTACTTTTTTATTGTAATAATCTTTTCAGGTTACGGTTTGGAGATCTCTGAAGCTACAAATGTGCCGCTCAGTGTTTTTGGTATCGGTATGTTTATAATATTTATCTTCTTCTATATCTTTTTTGTTGGAAGAGGATTTCATCTCGCTCACAAAACAGGATTGGACAAACTTAAAAAACAAGAAAAGAGTTCATTTAAAAAGAAAGAGAGAATTTCGTATATCGCAATCTTTCTCATACTTTTTCTTCTTTTCGCTTTTATTTATTATGTGATATCGTCTTTTGATATATCTTTTTGTGTTATATGGTGTATCG
>JAGLWR010000202.1 GCA_023133315.1 Methanomicrobia archaeon
TCTATACTCCTCGCTTTTATGCAGAGCGCACCATATCCTCTCAGGAATATAGAGTTTTTGATAAGTATCTCTGTCTGGTTTGGCTGTGCTATGTCCTGGTAGATGAAATCTACAGTCTCTATTAAATGTGCATATCTCTCAGGATAATTTGCATCTTCAAGAATGGGGAACATGTTTTTTCTTTTTTCACATATATTTACAAGTTTTCGTATAGCTCTAGGAGAGAATTCGATACAGTAAACTCTTCCATTCTTCACAATATCAGAAACATGAGAAGGTGTCGTTCCCGAGGCTGCCCCAAGATACAAGACCTTAGAGGTTTTTTTGAGAGGCAAAGTATGAAGACCGTTCAATAGTGCAGCAGAGAGCTTGGATCGAAACGGATCCCAGTATCGATACTCTATACCTTCAACTTTGATCAGTTTTTCGTTGTATACCGATTCTCCAGGAACAAGATTTTTTGTGTATACCCTTTCATCCCTTTTTATAACATTTTCAATCATATTATCGCCTCCCCGGCTTCTCTTTGTATTTTTTCCTTATAGCAGCTAATCTTATCTCAAAATCTCCTGAGATACTCTCATTGAACTCTCCCGAATAAAAATCCAGCCTTGCAGCGATTGCTATCTTCGATGCCATGCTTCTCGCTATCTTGCCCCTCTGCCATCGTGGAGCTGTATGTATCCTCGGGTCCTGAAAGATAATTCCGTGCTTCGGAGGCTTTGTACCCTTCCTCAGGTGTCTGAATAGGGCAGGTTCCGCGCCCAGTACCTGAATTGTCGATGCGGGAAGCCTCGCAAGTTTTTTGAGACTTCCTGCCAGAGAAATTAGTTTCGCTACTAGGAGAGGATTTATAAGATTTGATAGATTTGGGGTGAGTTTTTCGGTATTTTCCTTTATGTATCTCACCAGTTCCTCTCTAAAATTGTACGTCTCCAAAGTTTTACCTGCAAAATTTTTTATCATTTCAATATCTGTATCTTCCAGATCTGCACCCATGCTCTTTTCTTTCCTTTCCTCATTCTTTACGATCTCAGCAAACTCTACATGATCTTCTATCCTGTCACATAACTCCGGAAAGTACAAACCATACCATTCCCTGAGCCTCTCAGAAAAAAAGTTCAAACTCTGATCTATCTGTTCCAGCGCCTGGATAGCCTGGATTATTACTTTATCTTTGCTTTCGGACGCTTTCTTAATTCTTTCTTTTACAAGCTCTATGTAGTACTCATTGTTCAATTTCATGATAGAATCAATATTACCCCTTAAGAATATGCCTCCTTCATTCGGAAACTCGTATTCAGTGTTTAACTGTTCAGCAGTTTCTCTGTTTTCAAATGTAGCTTTTGGATGTTTCTTGTGCAGGTCTTCTATCTCTCTGAGAGGATTTTTAGGGTCTTCAAAAAACTTACGCTCTACGATTTTTTTATTTTTTATAATAAAAGCTCCAAATGCATTAAAAACAAGATATTCTTTCATAGTTTTTTCACTCCTTCTTTCGTTCCCAGTAACACCACACATTTTTGTGTGAATATGCCGTTTTCTACAACTCCAGGTATATTGTTCAGTTCCTTTTCTTTTTCTTTTGGATTGTCAACTAAAAATGTTAGGTCTATGATAAAATTACCGTTATCCGTGATCACAGGGCCATCTTTGTGAACAGCCATTCTCAACTCAGGATTTAAATCTTTTAGTTTTTCAGAAACTATTTTCCAAGCATGCGGCAGTACTTCTATCGGTATCTTGGCTTTTTCACCCAGGTTTTTCACGAGTTTACTTTCATCTATCAACACATAAAACTCCTTTGAAGCGTAATCTATAATTTTTTCCTGAAGAATTGCTGCTCCTCTTCCCTTTATCAAAAAATTGTGAGGATCCACCTCATCGGCGCCGTCAAAAGCTTTTTCCGGGGGGTATTGATCTATACTCACTATCGTTATGTTATTTTCAATTCCTAAAATTTTCGATTGAAAGGATGTCGGTACGCCGTAGACCTCTATCTCCTCTT
>JAGLWR010000203.1 GCA_023133315.1 Methanomicrobia archaeon
ATGGTACAGTTTTTTCCAATCCTTACAGGACCTGTTATGTAACTTCCTTCTCTCACAATCGTATTTTCATCTATGAATACGGGAGGTATAATTTTAACGTTTTTTTCTACATTTCCCAGAATTTTATGCTCCAATTTTTTCATAACGACTTCATTAGTATTTAAAATATCCCAGAAATAGCCTATATCGCTCCAGAATCCATCGTACTCTAAAACTTTGGATTTGCAGAGATTCAGGGCATCAGTGATCTCGTATTCATTTCTCTGTGATTTTTTTATCTCTATGATAGCGTTCAAAATCTCATTGGTAAAGAAATATACTCCGATATTTGCTAAGTTTGATGAGGGATTTTTCTCTTTTTCACGGATTTTTAAAAAATCGTTTCCTTTTTTATAGATGACTCCATAATTTTCAGGATCCTCAACTTTTTTCACACTTATAATGTTTGTTTTATACTCTGAATAGAGTTCCAGTACTCTGGGAATCAAAGAAGTTTCAAAAAATATGTCTCCGTTTATACAGAGAAACTCGTCGTAAGGAGATAGCGAAATAGCGGAAGCAGTTCCATTGATTTCTTTCTGCACAATAAATCTTGTCTTTATATTATAGCTACTCAGGTTAAGGTACTGTTTTATATGTTCTCTCAGCCTTTCCTGTTCATAATTCACTATAAAACATATCTCATCAAAATCTTTCAAGGAATCTATGATATAATCTATAACTGTTTTTCCGCCGATACGTATTAACGATTTTGATCTTGAGTTTGTCAAAGGTCTCAATCGTGTACCCAATCCCGCTGTCAAGACTAATGCTTCCATAATATACTATAAAAGAAGAGAGAATAAAAAGATTTACTCGACACTCGCTCCGTTCTTGATATCTCTGTCTATCGTGGCCAACGATATCTCATCGCCTTCTACAGCGGCAAGAAGCATTCCCTGTGATTCAACACCGAAAAGCTTTGCGGGCTCTAAATTCGTTACAACGATTATCTTTTTTCCTATAAGCTCTTCAGGCTTGTAATGTTGTGCTATTCCAGCCACAAGCTGTCTTTCTTCTCCTGTATCTACTTTGAGCTTCAAAAGATTTTTTGAACCTTTTATGTTCTCAGCAGATTTTATCTCCCCAACTTTTAACTCAACTTTCTTGAATTCATCATATTTTATCATGTTATCACCTTTTTTACCTCCAAATTCTTCTTTATATCTCTTTAAATTATTATCGTCTATCTTTTTAAATAGTATCTTAATATCTCCAAGATCTCGATTTCCAATATCGAGATTGATCTCATTTATGTTTTCCTTTTTTACGTCTCCTTTAAATCCCAGCTGCACCCATAATTTCTGAGCAGAGTTCGAGATCACTGGATACATCGCTACGCCAAGAATAACGCAGAGTTCGCAGACCGTTCTCAAGACTTTTTTGCATTTCTCTTTATCCTCTTTTATAAGCTTCCATGGCTCGTTATTCTGGAAGTACTGATTTCCGAGATCTGAGATTCTTAAAAGTATTTTCACGGCCTCTTTAAATCTCAAACTCCAGAACTCTTCTTTATATTTTTCCAAAAGCTCAAGGGCTTTGTCAATAATTTTCTCGTCACTTTTAACATCCGGAATTTTTATAAAGTGCTTTTTTGTAAAGGAAAGACTTCTATACAAAAAATTGCCGAGACTTCCTACAAGATTATTGTTTATATGCTCCTGGAATCCTTCCCATTCGAAATCCGTGTCCTTTGTCGATGGTCTGATACTCATTACGTAAAATCTCCACAGATCGGGAGATATACCGAGGTTCATTATATCGTCTCCGAATACACCTCTTTTCTGCGACTTGCTGAACTGCCCTCCTTCGTAATTGAGATATTCGTTTGAGCCGATAATGTGAGGAAGCAGCCAGTTCTCGCCTGTCCCTAAAAGTGATGAAGGCCATATTAATGTGTGGAAGGGTACGTTATCCTTACCCATGAAGCAGTAGAGTCCTGTTTCCTCGGGATTTAACCACCAGT
>JAGLWR010000204.1 GCA_023133315.1 Methanomicrobia archaeon
AATCCGCAGTATATGCCGCAACAGCTGACTAAATTTTTATCTTGTTTATTCATTGGCTCACACCCTTTCTAAAGGAATACATTTTATCATACTTATCCACATTGTATTTTTTAATAAATTTATTGGCTTTTTTTCTTATGCCCTTTACATAATTCTTATCACAGTATTTTGTTTGATAAAGTTCCTCATATTTTTGGATTAAATTTGGATCATAGCTTTTCAGGAATTCCATAAATCTACCCCTTGCTTCCTCACGAAAGTTGAGCATGTCCACAATGACGTAATCTGCTCCTGATTCTGCTATGGTTTTTATTAGTTCTTCTATATCTTTTTCATGATCAGAAATATACGGCAATAGAGGAATCGCTGCAACACCAACGGCTATCCCTGCTTCATGAAGCCCTTTAATTACATCAAGCCTCTTTTCTGTACTTGGAGCCTTTGTTTCAATCCTCTTTCTTAAATCTTCGTTCAAAGTGGGCAAAGTGATAACGACATTTAGGAAACCTGTCTGTGCAATTTCTGTGAGTATGTCCAGATCTCTTAATACCAACGCAGATTTCGTGGTAAGCATGAGAGGGTTGTTGTGTTTTAAGAATACCTTCAGTACCTCTCTAGTAATTTTGAATTTACTTTCAGCTGGCTGATAAGGATCTGTGACAGTTGCTAGGTTAACCGTCATTTTTCTCCATTTTTCTCTGGAGAATTCCCTGTCGAGGGCTTCTGCTGCGTTATCTTTAACAATAATTTTATGGGCAAATTCTCCAGTTTGGAGCCCGAGATATTCATGGGTGTATCTTGCATTGCAGTAAACACAGTTGTGTTCGCATCCTCTATATGTATTGGCTCCCCATCTGAAGGGCAAAAACCAAACATTGACGTAATGAAGCATCTTTTTAACCTGAGTGTGCTCATAAATAACTTTCTTTGTTTTCTCCATATCTTCACTCACTTTATCCGCCTTCTTTCTTATCTAACTCTTTAATAGTTTTTCATGATAAGATGAACTTCCAGTTTCGAGTATTTCCAGTATAATATCTTCTGTTGTTCTGCCGACTCCTTTTAATTTTCGCAGCTCTCCTTTCATAGTCGATAAAGGCTCTTTTAACCTAGAGATTGAATAAGCGGCATAACCGTAAGGCGATCTTTTCCCTTCCAGCTTCAAAAAATAATCTATATATTCTAATATAACGATCACTAAATCGTTTTCACTCAACATATCTTTAAAAAGGGCATGCGGGATACGTTTGGGCATCTTGTATTTTTTCGCGATCCTATTGAACATTAGATTTAATGAGTTATAATATTCTCCTGATGCCTGCCCCCATTTGTCCCCCGTATATATTTTTTGATACTCTGTGATGAGATCTGGACAGTGATTTTTGAGTACATTAAAAAAGTAATCTTTCTGTCTCCCATCTTTCAGTGTCATTCCCCCAAAGATCACAAAGTCCAAACCTACTTCAGTCGCTTTTCTTACAGCTTCTTCCATCAACTCTGGTTTATCTGTTATGAAAGGAATCACAGGAAGTAAAAACATACCGCATGGAATACCTTCATTCTTAAAAAAGGCGAGTGTTTTCAATCTTTCGGTTGGAGAGGGAACACCAGGTTCAAAGATAGAGCTTATCTTATCATCGACTGACGAAAAACTGAAACTTACAATTGCTCTATTCTGCCCGTTGATTTTTTTTAGGATATCGATGTCTCGTTCGATAAGTGTAGATTTCGTGAGCATGTGTACGGGAAAATTGTGTTCATGCATGAGTTTAAGGGCTTTTCGAGTTAATTGATACTTCTTTTCTATTGGTTGATAGCTGTCACCAACGCCGCCTCCTACCATGATAAAACTTCGCTTGAGGGGTGTACGTTTTCTTTTTGGGTCCAGTTCCCGACGCAAAATCTCGATGGCATTTATTTTTACGATAACATCTTCCCCAAACTCTCCGTCAACCTGATATTTTTCTGAACGTCCATCACAATAGACACAATTAT
>JAGLWR010000205.1 GCA_023133315.1 Methanomicrobia archaeon
CATAAACTTATAAAAGCTGCGATCGAGTTTTCACTTTACGATATTGGATTTATAAAAAACAGAGTTTATGAGACTCCAAAGAACGTACATCTCTTTATAGGAGATGCATTAAATTTTAACTATGAACATAATTATGATGTCATTTTTCATGATGCGTACTCTCCACAAAAAGACTGGAAGTTTTATTCCGTAATTTTCTTTGAGAAAATGTACAAAATTTTGAATGAAAATGGAGTTTTACTGACGTACTCTTCCTCTTCACCAATGAGATCAGGTCTTTTGGAAGCAGGGTTTCACATTGGAGGAACTGAAGCACACAAAAGAAAGAGATCGGGTACGATAGCATGTAAAAAAGATCTCGGCCTGAAGAATCTGTCGAGAGAAGAAGAACGAGTGATCGCTTTAACAGATCGTGGAATCCCCTATGTTGAAGGTAGAGATGATCTCAGAAAAAAACTCAGAAACAAAGTTCTGTTCTCATCTTCTATAAAGCTATGTTTCGAAAATCTCTACGATTTTGGAGAAAAGATTTGCGTCACGGACAAGGAAAAAAATAAAGCTGAAAAAAGTATAAAAGGGATGGAACTTACAAAAGAAGAAATAATTCATGTCGTGTGTCCACAGTACGAGAAATGTATCTGTGGGAAATGTTCCAGAAGATATGAAACCACTACTGAAAGAATAAAAGAGATGGAATACAGACTTTTAGAACTTAAGGGAATAACTATGAAAAATTTTATAACTCGATCTTTCGAAAGATTTAAAACTAATAACTGCGTAGAGTATAATAGAGAACAATGACAGCAAGGTGTCAATAATGCAAAAGCAGGATTCATCGGTCCTAGAGTTTTTAGAGGATCTTCTAGGAAAAGGAGGACTTGAAATTGCTTCTTTCATTGAAAAAAAGGAGGCAACTGACGAAGAGATTGCAGAGAAATTGAGCGTAAGGATAAATGTGGTTAGAAGAGTTCTTTACAGACTTTATGAGAATAGACTTGCTACATACAAAAGGTCCAGGGACAAAAATACAGGGTGGTATGTATACTACTGGAAACTCAACTTAGAGAATGCACCAAAGATCTTGAACTCTATAGAAAGAGATTATATTCAACATCTGAAAAAAACTCTCGAGTACGAGGAAAATAATATGTTCTTTTCTTGTGCAAACTCGTGCAATAGATACGCATTTTCAGAAGCAGAAAAACTTGAGTTTAGATGCCCGGATTGTAATGAAACTCTCGAGTATTATGATAACTCCGAGTTAATAAAGACACTGAGAATGCAGATAGAGGAGTTGGAAGGTAATAAAAAAGAAAATAATGGAGAAAAATAAGATGCTGAGAAAAGATGCCTTGTCATTGTTAAAAAAAGAAGGTTGTTCCGAAGAGATTATCGGACATTCTATTATTGTTAGTGAAAACGCTTTAAAAATAGCTCAAAGGATCAATGGTGAGATAGATGAAAATATTGTCGAAATTGGAGGGCTGCTTCACGATATAGGAAGAGGTAAGACCAACTCAGTTTTTCATGGTATAGAAGGTGCAAAAATCTTGAAGAGATATAATATAGATCCTGCCTTTGTAGAAATCTGCAAAAATCATTTAGGTTCCGGCATAGAGAAAGATGAGGCAGAAAAACTTGGACTCCCCAAAAAAGATTATCTTCCAAAAACAAAGGAAGAGAGATTAATAGCATACGTAGATAATCTGGTAATTGATGGTAGATTTGTTTCTTTTGATCAAGCTTTAGAACATTTTAAGAAAAAAATAAAAAATGAAAGATCAATAAAAAGATTTTTGGAG
Source organism: Methanomicrobia archaeon (assembly GCA_023133315.1). Classification (GTDB taxonomy): domain Archaea; phylum Methanobacteriota_B; class Thermococci; order Methanofastidiosales; family B48-G16; genus B48-G16. Next base: position 1,803 of record JAGLWR010000205.1, read on the forward strand.
ATGAATGAGGAGTTCGGGGGCTATCTGTAAGGAACTTATTTCTGATACTTGACCTATTCGTCTTTTAATGAGGAATTAGAGAGGAAACACTATTTCAAAGGTAGTTCCTTCTCCAACTTTGGATTTCACTGAAATACTGCCACCGTGTGCTTCTACGATTTTCTTCACGATAGTGAGA
>JAGLWR010000206.1 GCA_023133315.1 Methanomicrobia archaeon
AATTTTACACATAGGAAAACCACCCATCGAAGTATATTACTCCTTCATAGCAGGAATTGTTTTAGGGTACATGAATTATAAGACAAAATCGATACTTCCAAGCTTTTTAAGCCATTATATTCCTTCTATCATTTTCGATATCTTATGCCTCTAGCTGCTTCTTTACCTCTATTTCAAAGATATCAAGAAATTCATTTAACTTGTTCTTCGGGATATACGCTCCGCACGCAGGAGCATGTCCACCTCCTTCTCCTTCTACACTTTCAGCTGCTTTGATTACAGCTTTTGCCATGTTCACACCTTTTAAAACGAGAACTTTTGAGCATCTCACAGAGATTTTCAATGAGTCTTCAGAAGGTGCGATCCCGACCATCGGTTTGTACGGATCTGCATTCGTGCCCAAGAGCATTCCCGTAATCGTACCTATTATATTCTCGCTTATCGATGCTTCAAAATACTGTATATACTCCCTCTGTGTTATCTCATTTACCTCTTCAATGCTTTTTGCGATTAATGTCCTGTGTTTTCTTAAAATGCCCATGAGAACATCATAATACACTCCTCTGTTTCCTTTTGCGATTTCAAGTCCTATCTCAGCTTTGTCATTTCTCCCCGCTGCGTTCAAACACGTAGAGTACTCGCTGGTGTCTCTTAACGGTGTTCCTTTTTCTTCATTCAAAAGTGTGTATGTTTCACCGATCACCAGTTGCGGAAGGAATTTTACCAGCTCTTGTGGAACTGAAGAAGCAGACTTGGAGATTATCTCTGTGGCCAACCTCTGTCTCTCTTCAAAGCTGAGATCGGAAAGAGTTCTCCATCTATCGTTTTCTTTCAAAGCAATATTGAGTCTTTGAAGTAACGCTATTGAGGAAGACTCGTCCCCTGTAATTCCAGGAATAAAGGGATCTGAAAAATATTGCAGCGATTTATACACGGGTCTTGTTTCTCTTCCATACAAAAGTAAGTTTGTCTCCACTTCAATTCTCTTTTTTTTGGTACCCTCTTCGAGAATTACTCTATTTAGCCCTTCCAGCTTTCCCCAGTAGTTTTGCATGTCGCCGACAGCCCCGACTATGGCAAGATCTACCAGATCAAAGTTTCCAAAATTTCTCGAGAATAAATAACTCAATCCAGCCCCGCTTATCTCTTTCCCACCGTCGATGCCAAAAAGATTGGGATTTATATGGTATGACCATTCTCCCTGAGGCATGTGGTGATCTATGATTATGTAGTCTTTTTTCATTACTTTTTTCAGACGGGGAAGCTGTCCCGATCCAAGATCCGTGAAAATAGTTAACTCTGAATTATCTATAGCATCTAAAATCCTGTTGAGCTTTACAATGCTCACTTTATTCTGTATTCCTTCTCTATCGAGTGTTTTTGAGATTATTGCTCCAGAACTTATTCCGTCTGCATCTAAATGAGATATTATTTTTATTTCATCATTTTTATGATTTTTTAATAATTCTATTGACTTAGAAATCTCTTTTGCAAGACTCATGCTCATACCCTGATTATGGTTTTTGCTGCTTTTCTCAATCTGTTCATAATGGCCAGACCTAAACCCTCTGTAGGAAACCCCTCAGATATGATCAAATCAACTCCTTCCCCATCAAACTCTCTCAAGATCATGAAAAGGTTTTTTGCTACACTTTTCATGTCCTTTCTACTTCCTATTATCCTAATATCTTCTCTATAAAATTCTTTTGTCTCTTCAGTGGCAATTATTCCTATTTTTTTTCCTTTATATTCTTCACAGATCTCCAGAATTTTTTTTATCATCGTGTTTGTCTCTCCTTCCACAAGGATTAGATCTGCCCTCGGAGCATAATGTCTGTATTTCATTCCCGGTGACGCTGATTTTTCATTGAACGTGACCATCGCTTCTGCAGCGGGATGAATCTTTATATCGATAAATTTTCTCAGGGCCTCGTACGTAACTCCTC
>JAGLWR010000207.1 GCA_023133315.1 Methanomicrobia archaeon
TCAAAAAATTGTGAGGATCCACCTCATCGGCGCCGTCAAAAGCTTTTTCCGGGGGGTATTGATCTATACTCACTATCGTTATGTTATTTTCAATTCCTAAAATTTTCGATTGAAAGGATGTCGGTACGCCGTAGACCTCTATCTCCTCTTTTTTTATCCTCTCACCCAAGGAGTTTATGAACTCCAAGGTCGTAGAGCCAGTTCCCAGACCTATCACGTCCCCATCTTTTACAAGATCAGCAGCATATTTTCCTACCAGTTTTTTTAACATACTTTTAATCTACTCCTTATTTTTATATTGTTATGGTTTTCTCGATGCTTCGCCCCGTACAATACCAGTCGCGATCATGTGGGCCACCCTTACAGGCTCCGGGAGTGAGGAATGAATCGCGGTTATTTTTATTAATTTTTCTGCATCTTCTTTCTCCATTCCTGAAAACTGGTAATATAAGACTTTATCGTCTTTTAATTCTACTTTATAAATCTTTCCTGCATTTTCAATCATTTTTTCTCTTTTTTCGGGATTTTTAAGATATTTCAGAGCATTTTTGATGGATAGCATATCAGGCATCTTTCGTATAACAATGATACACGGCAGGGCTGTCTTTTCATGGATCTTTTTTATATCGATGGTATTGAATCCTCCAAGCGTCACACCATCGAACATGATAACACCGAGATCTTTATGTTTCGTCTTGTTAACCATCTCGATGATCTTTTCAGTAGCATCAAGACCGTCTCTTTCTATATGCGTTGACAGAACGCCATCTATCCAGAATCCCCCTCTAAAAACTACTCCTACGACTAACACGTTATCATCAACAAGCGATCCGTCGTCTATTCCAAGTATTCTGATCTCGGGTTTTATTTTCATTGCAGATACTAGAAAAGAGAAGTATAAAATTTTTTGGGTTGTCAGAGCATCCCAAGTATCGTTGGTATTACCCTTATCAGCACATAAAATACAAATATGATTATCAGGATATCCATGACTTTTTTCGTAAAATCAAAACCTGCCTTTAATATTACGAGAAGAATGAGGACTCCAAGAGGAGCTACGGCATCGGGAGGCACTATTCCGGCGGTCGCATCTGAAATGGCTTCCGCTATCATTTTTGCCATGTTTATCATCATCTCTATTATACCGAGAATTAACTCTGTAATGTCCATAAGTTAAAATTTTATACGTGGTATTTAAAACTTTTCATCATAAGCGTATCAAAACCTTTAAATTTTCCTTTTTCAAAAGATTTAAGCCTCTTTTTTTTATGCCAATGATAACGAATATTCCGTGTACCGTTGCTCCACTTCTTTTTACAAAATTTATCAATGCCCGTTGGGTTTCGCCGCTTCGTATGACGTCGTCTACAATTAAAACATGTTCTCCCCGTTGAATCGTGTTTTTGGGGAGATATAATGACATTATATTGCCTGAAAAAGAGGGTATATACGATTCTTCAAGCAATTCCTTTACACCTACCTCTTTTTTCTGTTTTGCATAAACCATATCAACATTGAATATATCGGCCACTTTACTTGCTAATGGTATTCCATCGGTGGCAGAGGTAAAAACTTTATCTACATTATCAAAAAGTGTTTTGGTGTATTCTGCAATCCTTCTCAAGAGAAATGTATTGTAGAGGATCTTTGTATTATCAAAATAATCCCCATCAAAGATAATATTCTGTCTAATTTCCTCTTCCAGGTTAAATTCTTCATTATATGCCCTTAAAAAAATCTCTATTTTTTTATTCCCGGGCAGAAGTTTCCCCGATATGTACCTGTTCAAAACGGTGATAGGAAGCCCAAATCGTTCTGAGAGTTCCCTGTACGTGTGTTTTGTTTTCAAGTATCGGAGATACTCAACGGCCTGCAGCTTTCTCTCGAGGTTCTGCATGGATTTCTATAGAAGCTTTTATTTATAAAT
>JAGLWR010000208.1 GCA_023133315.1 Methanomicrobia archaeon
GTAGAAGTAACTTAATATTACATGAGATGGATCGATGGCGGCAAAACATACCCTCCCGCTATCAGTGAAAATATAAGCTTCATATGGATTGACTATATTCACTAATTTCAAAATTTCGTTTAGCTCTTTTATTTTCGAAGTTTCTAATCTAAACATTTTGTGCCTCCCTTTTTCTCCTAGGGGTATTGTCATCTTTATCTTATATCCCTTTTTATATAAACTTTTTGCTTAAGTGTTTCTTATACAAATAATTCCTCACTCCCCCACAACCTTTAAATAGTTGTAAACAATAATGTTTACAGTGATATCATGGTACAGGTTCAGGTGAGAGTCCCGGAGGAAAAGATCAGAGAGATAGATAAGCTGGTAAAAGAAGGCGTATTTAAAAGCAGGAGCGACGCCATCAGGACGATGATAGAGTTGTATCAGGAAAGGAAAAAGATTAGAGAGTTCTATACAATGCTCAGAGAGAGAAGTAAAGAAGCGGAAGAACATCCAGAAGACTTGATTCCTCTCGAGGACGTATAAATGACTTTTAGAGTTTTTCTTCATCCGAACGCGAACAAATTTGTGGATAAGCAGGATGAAGAAACAAAAAAAAAGATAAAAAATAAGCTCAAAGAACTTAGAGAATATCCTGAGAAGAGGGGTGAACATTTAAAATATTCAGAATTCTGGAAGTTGAGAATAGAGGATTACAGAGCCATCTATGAGATAAAAGTCAAGGAAAAAAAGGTAATAATTCTCTTTATTGGTCACAGAAAAAACGTCTACGACGATTTTTCGAGATTGATTTAATAACGACAAAATCTTTATTAGAGAGTGTCCGCAGTAGATGGACAACTACATAGTGTAGTAGTAAGAACGAATCTATTTTGTTGATTTTTTTCAATTGCTTCAGTTTGGTTTATCATGTAGAAGGTGAGATCTATGAGGAATAACGAAAGAGATATAAATGAAGAAATTAAAGAAGTTAAAGGAGAATGAGTAAATGAGTTTAAAAACTAAATGAGGACATAATCCTTCTAAAATGAAATTGATTGATAGTGAGCCAATAGACGAATGTCATACAATAAATACTTTTAAATGTGAAATTTGTGGGAATGTGGTAAAAGTAAGGATACAACACGGAAGATTTGAAGAAGGTGAGTAAATGAAGTGTAAATATTGTAATAAAAAAGTAGAAGGAGAAGGAGATGTCTGTGAGGATTGTTTAGAAGGGATAGATATAGTAAGGCAAGAAGAAGCGGAGGAATATTGGTATGCTCTTAGGTGTAGGTGAGTAGATGAACAAAGAAGAGATTAAATTAAAACTTGGGGGTTCTATAATGGGGTTTGTATCGGTAATGATTATAAAGATGTTCTTGAATAGGTGAGTAAATGAGTAAAAGAGCAATCGTGTTTTGTGGTATAAAGAGGTGACGACATTTGTTTTTTGGATGGCGAGGAGGACTTATCTGTTTGGACGAGACTACTGTAGTATCAAAGATAACCTCAGTCTTAGAGGAAGGTGGCTATGAATACGATATGTCCATAGAAGGAAAGACGACACTTAAAACTGTTTTTAAAGTAAGTAAGCCAGAAAAGTTCAAAGTAAAAGTAAATACCATAGCCATTCCTTTCCTTCCTTCCTCTACCTCTGGGTTCCAGATAAGTAATGCAAATAAAGAAGTTGTAAGTAGTTTTATAAAAAAATTTCTGGAGGAACTTCCGAGTAAACCATGGGTATATGAAAAAAAAGAGAAAATAGGGTTATTGTTCTTCTATAGATACCTACGCAAATTTATAAAATTTTATCTCCTACCTCTCGTGTTAGGGTGCATCTTGCTTCTCTATTTAGGGTATAGAGATATAGTAGTAGAAACAGGAGTAATAATAATAGGAATAGTCATAGGATCGATATTCGGGTTCTATCTTGTATCGAACT
>JAGLWR010000209.1 GCA_023133315.1 Methanomicrobia archaeon
GTAGTGTTATAGAAAACTTTTTATAGCTCTTCTATCATAGTATACAAAGAGGTTTTAACATGGCAGAAGAAAAAAAAGAAGATTACTGGAAGTTACTCGCCAGAAAACAGAAAGAGGAGATGGATAGATTAAAGAGGAAATCTCCAAAAGGAAATGATGTATGGCCGATAATGGCCATTATCCTCTCGATATTCCTCGTTGCCGCGATCTTTGGAGCAGGATACTTTGCAATGCAGTATTCCAATGTAAATTCCAGTTATCAATCGCTCAAAAACAGTTTTGAAACGCTAGAAGGCCAAAAAGATTCTTTTCTACTGGAAAACGAGAATTTAACGGGTCAGATAAATACTCTAAACACTACGGTAACAAATCTGCAGAATGAAAAATCACAGTTATCTTCGCAGATAACGGATCTTGAAGAAGATCTCGACGATGCAGAAAAAGAAAAGGAAGAAAAAGATGCAGAAATAGAAGATTTAAATACTGAGATAGCCGCATTAAATAACTCCATAGATAGATACGAGGTATGGATCGAACAGTACAAAGCCACGATAGACGCACTGAATGAACAGCTTGGAAAAACGACTGAAGATATAAGTGACTTGGAAGACATACTCGCCCAGTGTGTGGGCTGTGGAATCTGCTGCGTGGATATAGAAGCTGTCGGAGATCCTGTATACAATGCAGGTACAAACTCAACAACGCAGTACTATGATCTCTACATCTGTTTCGATACAGATTGTACTACCTGCGGAACGTGTGGTTCATACTGCACCGGACCCTGTTGTGATCCATGCTACTGTTACCCGTACTTTTGTTGTCCTTACATACGAGTAAGGCTAAGAGTGGTATATGACCTCGACACAGACACATTTTCAACGACGATTCTGAGCTGGTACTGGTACCATTAATTTTTTTTTCTTTTTTAGGTGAAGGAATGAGGATAGCTGTTATCGAGTTTGACAAGTGCAAACCAAAGAAATGCGATTATATGTGTATAAAATACTGCCCGAGAGTGAGAATGGGCGATGAAACTATCACAATTAACAAAGAAACAAAAAAACCTATAATATCTGAAGAATTATGTGTTGGATGTGGGATTTGCGTGCATAAATGTCCTTTTGGTGCTATTCATATAGTGAATCTTCCTGAAGAACTGAAAACCCCTGTCCACCAGTATGGTGAAAATTCTTTCAGGATCTACAGGCTCCCCATACCAAAGGAAGCCCATGTTCTCGGCATTATAGGAAGCAATGGAATAGGAAAAACCACAGCTCTCAGGATTCTCTCGTCTGAGATAGTGCCAAACTTTGGAGACTGGAACTCAAAAACACTCGATAAAGAAAAAGTACTTGAGTATTTTAGAGGAAGTGAACTTCAAACATACTTTGAAAAGCTGGAAACCGGAATAAAAACCATAATGAAGCCTCAGTATATAGATAAGATTCCAAAAGCAGTATCAGGAACTGTAAGTGAAACTCTGGAGAGAACTGATGAGAGAGGAGTTTCTGAGAACCTTGCAAAAAAACTGGACATGGAAAATTGTCTGGAAAGAGAGGTAACTAACCTTTCTGGCGGAGAGCTTCAAAGACTTGCCATTATTGCTGTTATGTCACGAGAAGGAGATATCTACTACTTTGATGAGCCTTCTTCTTATCTGGATATATATCAGAGGCTCAATGTTGCCAGGAGTATAAGAGAACTCGCACAAGAAAAAACGGTAATTGTTGTAGAACACGATCTGGCAGTTCTTGATTATCTGAGTGATTTTGTGCATATCCTCTATGGAGTTCCGAGCGTATACGGAATAGTTTCGTCTCCTATGGGCGTAAGAGTCGGGATAAATACGTACCTTGACG
>JAGLWR010000021.1 GCA_023133315.1 Methanomicrobia archaeon
CTTTTTTTAACTTCTTCACTCATACTACCATCCATATTTTTCGGCTGGATTCCTATGATAATGACATTTTTTACATAATGCTCCAGATACGAAACTAGAATAGAAAGGGGAATGTTATGTGTACTTACGTGCATACTGCCTATCATGTTTTTTGGTACTCTTCGTATCTCGCCTGCAAGTAATCCCATATCGGTGGCATCTATTATTATCACGGTCGTAGGAGCATATTTTTTAACCGGAGAGGTAAAGTTTTCAGGTACTGTGCTACAGTCCAGAATAAGGAAGTTATCCAAATCTTCCCGTTTCAACTTATCTGCTATATAAGGACCTACTGCATCGTCTCCGCCGTATCTGTTTCCGATGCACATAACTACATTTTTCATCATTAGTAAATTGTGGGGTCAGTATAAAAGTTTATATAGTGAATATCGAATAAGCAGCATGGAAGAAAGAATAAAACTGTCTCACGGTGCAGGCGGAGAATTGATGGATAAACTCATTAAAGAGAAGATGTTACGGTACTTTGCTGATCACGACGCAGCCGTTCCTCTTTCTGCTCTGGACGACGCAGCTGTGATAGACGATATAGTTTTTACTACGGACTCACATACCATCCAGCCACTCTTTTTTCCCGGAGGCGATATCGGCTCTCTGGCGGTATCGGGAACTATCAACGATATAGCAGTGATGGGTGCGGAGCCCATTGCGTTATCGGCAGGATTCATAATTGAAGAAGGGTTTTCATTAAAAAAATTTGAAGTCATTGTAAAAAGCATGGGTACTTGTTCTGCGAAAGCAAATGTACCTATTATAACTGGCGACACAAAAGTAGTTGAGAAAGGAGCGATACAGGAGTTCATGATCAATACCAGTGCCATCGGCAGAAGCAGTAAACTACTTGAAAATAACGTGGACGAGGTGAGGAAATATCGAGAGATTAATGAAAAGTGGCTGCTGGATTCAAATTTAAAAAAAGGAGACAAGATCATACTCTCTGGAAATATAGGCGAGCACGGCATAGCCTTACTTTCTTTTAGAGAAGGTTACGGATTTGATACAGAGATAAAGTCAGACGTCGCTCCAATAAATGGAGTGATGGAGAAAGCACTTGCAGTTGGAGGTATCGTATCTGCAAAGGATCCTACGAGAGGAGGCCTTTCGAATACCTTAAACGAGTTCGGTGAAAAATCGAATATAGGGATCTTGATCGATGAGGAAAAAATACCGATTTCTCTGGGAGTTGTATCCGCCTGCGATATGCTTGGGATAGATCCTCTGGAAATAGGGAATGAAGGAAAAGTTGTGCTTGGGGTGGTAAAAGAAAAAGCAGAAGATGTTTTACATGCGATAAAAAAACATCCTCTTGGAAAAAAAGCAGAAATAATTGGAGAAACAACCAATTTAGTGGAAGGTGTGATATTAAAAACGAGTATCGGAGGAAAACGGATCTTACATAAGCCCATTGGAGATCCAGTTCCGCGGATATGTTAACCATAAGATTTTTAAGTCATCAGTTTGGTATGAATATAAATAAAAATTCAGTGAGGAAGTTATATGACAAAAGAAAGCCTAAAAACGTTTAAAAAATCATTGTGGGTATTTCATATGAATACAGGTTCTTGCAACGGTTGCGACATTGAGATAGTTGCTGCTCTGACACCAAGATATGACATAGAAAGGTTCGGAATGATGCTCGTCGGGACGCCGAGACATGCAGACGTTTTATTGGTTACAGGGCCAGTAATGAAAAATATGGAAGATAAAGTAAAACGAGTTTATGAGCAAGTCCCAGATCCAAAAGCAGTAATCGTCGTCGGAAACTGTGGTGCAACTGGAGGAGTTTTTCACGAGTCTTATAGTGTTGCCGGTCCACTGGATAAAATAATTCCTGTGGATGTTTATGTGCCGGGATGTCCACCGAGACCCGAGGCAATAATATATGGAGTAGCCAAGGTATGGCTCAAATTGGAAGAAATGGAGGGTAAAAAATGAAAAACCTAAGTTCCGAAGAGATTGTTCAATATTTCAATGATAAATTTAAGGAAAAGATAAAAGATGCAAGAATCGAAAAAAGGTCTGCAGGCTCCAAGAAAAAAGAATTTTTTAACATATGGTTTAAAATTGATAAAAGTATTTTTAAAGAAGCAATTAATCATCTTTGCGAGATACAATTTCCTCACTTTGCAGTTATATCAGGAAACGACATAGGTGAGAATATCGAATTGGTCTATCATTTTTCAGTGTATTACGGAGTTCGATTAAAGGAGATATCAATCAACATTTCTGTAGAGGTCCCTAAATCCAATCTAAAAATAGAGAGTATCTGCGATATCATCCCCGGAGCACTTATTAGCGAGAGGGAAATCCAGGAGATGCTTGGCGTCACAGTGGAAGGTATTCCGGACAACAGGAGAATATTTTTGATAGGTAATATTCCAGAAGGAGTATATCCCTGGAGAAAGGACGAGAAGGGTCCTCAAAAATTAGTGAGGGATATGTATGAGTGAAAAGACGACCTATACCTTGCCGATTGGTCCGATACATCCTGCCCTTAAGGAGCCGGTAGCTTTTGAGTTTGAGATCGAGGGAGAGAAAATTGTCGGAGTTGATTTAAAAGTTGGACATGTTCACAGAGCGATAGAGTGGATCGGGACGCAGAGAAATCCAATTCAGATCATATATCTAGCGGAAAGAATCTGCGGTATTTGCAATATTTGTCATCCTCTAGCATTTTCTAGAGCCGTTGAGAATATAGCAAATATTGAGGTTCCAGAAAGAGCAGAGTACATTAGAACGATAATGGCAGAGCTTGAGAGAATTCACTCCCATATTTTGTGGGCCGGAGTGGCAGCACATGAAATTGGTTTCGATACAGTGCTCCATCTGAGCTGGGCTGTAAGGGAAAAGGTTTTAGATCTTATAGAATATCTGACAGGTAACAGGATAACAAAGGCCGTATTCACGATCGGGGGTGTGAGAAGGGATATAACTAAAGATCAGTATCCCACGATCAATAAAGCTTTAAATTATTATAAAGAAAATTTGGGTGTACTAGTAAATACTTTCCTGGATGATAAAACTATACAGATGAGATCAAAAAATTGTGGCATACTGACAGAAGAAGATGCATTGAAGTTATGTGCAGTGGGGCCGACTACGAGAGCGAGCGGAATAAAAAAAGATGTGCGGGTGGACCAGGCTTACTGTGCTTATGGTGATCTGGATATCAAAGTGATGACACCCGATATTGTTACAGGGGAAGTTAATGGAGACGTATACGACAGAATCGTTGTGAGATTACTCGAGGTAGAACAATCCGTTGATTTGATTGAACAGTGCTTGGATAAATTACCGTCAGGAGATCTTGTTGCAGAGCCAAAGATTCCGAAGTTACTTGCCACGCTAAAAAAAACAGAAGGAGAAGGAATAGGAAGAGCGGAGGCTCCCCGTGGAGAGGTAATCCATTATGTAAAATTAGATGGAAAAAATGAGGCACCATACACGTGGAAGGTAAGGGCGCCTACATACAACAATCTATTGGCATGGATACCCATGTTGATGGGAGAACAGATCGCTGATATTCCGATTGTAGCCGCATCGACAGACCCCTGTATGTCTTGTACCAATAGGGTCACCGTGATTCGAAATAATAAGAAGGAGATTTTAGATAACGAAGAACTTCATCGTCTCAGTATTGAGAAAACAAGGAGGTTTGCGAGATGATAGTACTCAGACTGATAAAACAGTTGTTTAAGAATCCCTTTACGAACAAATTTCCAGCTAAGTATACCCCTACTTCCATGACAGAATTTTTGAAAGATGTAGAAAAGGGTAAGGTAAAGATGATTCCACCGATAGAAACACCTCCTCAATTCAGAGGAGCAGTTGCTTACGATAAAGAGAAATGCATAGGCTGTCAGCTCTGTATGAGAATATGTCCGTCCCGTTCTATAGAATTCATTCCCGAAACGAAGAAAATAAAGATTTATCTCTCCAGATGCACTTTTTGTTCTCAATGCGTTGAGATATGCCCGGTCGATGCTCTAAGCATGAGCGACAAATGGCTGTTAGCAGATACGAATAAATACTCGAAGAATTTAATCGTTGAATGATATAATGAAGATTATTTTCAGAGGCATTGTCCAGGGAGTAGGATTCAGGCCTACTATTTATAGAATTGCAAAAGCAATGAAGCTGAACGGTTATGTATTAAATAAAGGTTCAGAGGTAGAGGTGGTCATTGATGGAGATGCTGACGAATTTGTGAAAAAATTGAAAGAAAAACTACCTCTCACGGCAAAGATAACTGAAGTAATTGTAGAGGAAGACAACAGACATTTTGAAGATTTTCGCATAATAAAAAGTGAAAGTGGTGAACGATCTTCGCCAATACCTGTAGATGGAGGCATATGTGATGATTGTCTTCGCGAACTTTTTGATCCCGATAATAAACGATATCTCTACCCATTTACAAACTGCACGGTATGCGGTGCCAGGTTTAGTTTAATTCAAGACCTCCCGTATGACAGGGAAAAAACATCCATGGGAGAGTTCAACCTTTGTGAGAGTTGCAACGCTGAATACACAGATCCTATGGATAGAAGATATCACGCACAAACTATATCCTGTTCTTTATGTGGGCCTTCGTATAAATTGCATGACAGAGAAAAAAAAGACATTGGCGGAGATCCCATCAAAAAGTTTGCCGAATACATTGATCAGGGTGCTATAGGTGTCATAAAATCGTGGGGGGGGATGCATCTCTGCTGCAAGCTCGATCAAATAGAGAAATTTAGAGAATGGTATAACAGACCACAGAAACCCTTTGCCATCATGGTAAAGGATATTGCAGCAGTTGAAAAATATGCAGAGATAACAGAAAATGAAAGAAAGTTACTGCTTTCCACCAGAAAGCCCATTGTGCTGCTACACAAAAAGAACAATGAGCTGGTATCTCCCGGTATATCCACGATCGGTATCTACCTCCCTTATACAGGTCTCCATCATCTACTTTTCTCGTATATGAATACAGACGCACTGATCATGACGTCTGCAAACGTTCCCAGGGAGCCCATGCTGATAGATAATAAAGATGCATTTTCCTTGAATGCAGATTTCTACTTACTTCATAATAGAGCAGTACCAAATAGGATCGATGATTCTGTCATAAAGATGTGGAAAAAAAAGACATTTTTCATAAGAAAATCACGGGGATACGTACCGGACCCCATTAAAATAAATCATAAAAAATCTATCATGAGCGTAGGTGCCGAAGAAAACGTTTGTGGTGCTCTCTCAAATAATGAAATACTCTATGCAACGCAGTATATAGGAAATACGAGGTATTATCCAACTCTTGAGTTTTTGGAGGACGCTCTGAGGTACATGATGAAAATTACAGGAATAACAAGTTTGGACGGCATAGGAATGGATCTGCACCCTTTGTATAATACGAGAGGAATTGCAAAAAAATTTGCTGAAGAGCATCATGTGGAAATTAAAGAGATACAGCATCACTGGGCGCATGCTGCATCTTTATTACTCGATAATAATCTGGATGAAGGAGTTATACTCACAATAGATGGTGCAGGATACGGAACAGACGGCACGATCTGGGGGGGCGAGGTGTTACGTGCCACATACAACAATTTTGAAAGATTGGGTCATTTAGAGCGTATACCACTTTTAGGAGGAGACAAGGCAACAAAAGATCCGAGAAGACTGGTATTCGCAATTTTTAAACAACTCGGTAAAGAAAAATATTTCGAAGGAAAAGAAGCAGAGATCTTATCCAAATTACTCAAAAAATCACCAAAAACGAGCAGTCTGGGTAGGATATTGGATGCATTATCGTGTTATTTAGGCGTCTGTACAAGAAAAACGTACGACGGAGAGCCGGCGATGAAGCTGGAGAAATATTTAGAAAGAGGAAATGCGAAATACAACTTTGATACGGAAGTGAAAAACGGGGTAGTAAATACTGTAGAATTATTTAGCCAGATGGATGACTATGTGAAATCTTCTTTATCCGAGAGAGAAAAATCAGATCTCGCTTATTCTGCTGTGAAAGTCATAATGGAAAAATTAACGGATATTGCCATCGATAACGCAGGAGACACAAAGAAGATAGGCATTACGGGAGGCGTATCCTATAACATACCAATAATAGAGATGGTAGAAAAAAAACTAAGAAAAGAAGGATTTGAACTCATAACTCATAACACTATACCAAATGGCGACGGCGGCATTGCCATAGGACAGAATGTGATTGTGGGGGAGTTATTATCTTAGGATTTTCCCTTATACCTATACTCTATATTACAACTCCCCTCTATGCTTACCATACAGGGGCCCACAGGTTTTGAGGGAACGCACGCCTTTCCGAAAAGGGGACATTCTTCAGATGTAATTAATCCGCGGAGTACCTCTCCACATCTGCATCCTTCGGGTTCTGAAAATTCCTTTTCATTTATCTCTTGAAGTTCATCTTCAAATCTTTTCTCTGCATCATGCTCTTCAAATCTTTTTTTCAGTTTCATTCCGGAGTTGAGGATAACAGGGAACCCCCTCCACTTGCTATCCTCCATTCTGAATACTTCATTGATCGCAGAAAGTGCTTTGAGATTTCCCTCTCTCTTTACAACTCTTGTGTACTCGTTTTCAACGATGGCTTCTCCTTTTTCTATCTGCCTCACCAGCATCCATACGCCCATTAAAAGGTCGATGGGCTCAAAACCAGCTATTACTTGTGGAATTTTATATTTTTCAGAGATAAATTCATAGGGCATTAATCCAATAATTGTAGAAACGTGTCCAGGTTCGATAAAACCATCTATTTTCAGCTCCCCCATCTCTGCAATAGCTTTTAAAGCTGGAGGGATCAATCGATGACAGCTGAGAATAGAAAAGTTGGGAGGAGGATCGGTTATTATAACGGATGCAGTTGTAGGGGCAGTTGTTTCGAAGCCGATAGCCATAAAAACAACGTCTTTGTCTCTATTTTCCTCGGCTATTTTTATGGCATCTTCTATACTGTATACCATCCTGATGTCATGCCCCTCTTCTTTGAGATCCCTCAAAGATTCCTTTTCTCCCGGAACATTAATCATGTCTCCAAAGGTTGCTATAATCTTGTTTTTTCGAGCGAGAAGCAGTATTTTTTCGATCTCTTTGGGGGTGGTAACGCAAACTGGACATCCAGGGCCCTGTCTTATCTCTATGCCGCATTCTTTGAACAGAATATCCAATCCGTTTTTTACCAGGGTGTCCTGATGTGTACCGCAAACGTGCATAAATCTCAGAGTTAAATTCTTCTTTTTTACGTCATCAACTATCTTTTTTGCCAAATCTTTATCTTTTAAATGGAACATACTACCCTTCCATCATTTCTTTAAAAATATCGATCGTGGCTCTCGCCTCTTTTTCGTCTATAGTTTGAATCGCAAACCCCGCATGGACAAGAACGTAGTCTCCGATTTTTGCATCTACCAAGGTAACGTTGACCTTTCGTTGAGTACCATCTCCATAATCAACGATGGCATGTTCTTTATCTCCTATTTCTATTACCTGTGCTGGAACAGAGAGACACATAAACTTTTTAATTGGTATATAATATAAAAAACTATCTAACAAATTACTATAGGTGTTATTATGAAACCTGCAAAAAGAACAGCGAATATTGAATACGCTATAAGGGATGTTATTCTTCCAGCAAGAGAGCTAGAAAAGAAGGGAATTGAAATTCTAAAACTCAACATAGGAGATCCAGATAAATTCGATTTCGATACGCCAGAGCATATGAAAATGGCAGTGATCGATGAGATGAAAAAGTTTAATGGATATGGAGATTCTGAAGGTCTTCTTGAATTAAGAGAAGCAATAGTTCAGAGAGAAAAAAAGAAAAATAACCTCGAGATAAGTGTTAACGATATTGTTATAACCAATGGAGTCACTGAATCACTCCAAATGCTTTTTGGAGCGTTATTGGACCCAGGAGATGAGATTTTGATTCCCGGCCCGACATATCCTCCTTATATTGCACTGACAAAATTTTTCGATGCCGTACCCGTTCCTTATAGAACAATAGAAGAGGAAAACTGGGCCCCAGATTTAGATGACATGAAGAAAAAAATAAATGAAAAGACAAAAGCCGTAGTTGTTATAAATCCAAACAATCCGACAGGCGCGTTATATGATAAAAAAACGCTACAAAAGATCGGAGATCTTGTAGCCGAACATGATATTATTTTTATCTCTGATGAAATTTATGACATGATCACGTATGAAAAAAAACACCACTCTCCCTCATTTATGAATGATATACCATTGGTAATATTCAACGGTATCTCCAAGGTTTATCTCTCTCCAGGATGGAGAGTAGGATGGACAATATTCAGGGATCACAATGAAATCCTTAGCGAAATTAAAGAAGCATACTTAAAACAGGCAAGAGTAAGGATATGTTCAAATATCCTTACACAGAAAGGTGCGGCGGCTGCATTAAACGGTCCGCAGGATCATATAAAAGAAGTTGTGGCGAAGTTACGAGAAAGGAGAGATTATATCCATAAGAGATTGAATGATATAGACGGGATCTCAACGCAAAAACCTGGTGGGGCATTCTATATATTTCCAAAGATAGATGGAGACGACAAAAAGTTCGTTCTCGATGTCCTAAATAAAGCGCATGTGCTTTTTGTTCATGGCTCAGGATTTTGTCCTGTCTATGGAAAAGGACACTTCAGATCTGTCTTTCTGCCCCCTATAGAAACAATAGAAAGAGCCATGGATGCTCTGGAAACATTTATGAAGGAAAGATAAGTTTTCATATAACTAATTCCATACCTACTAAATAGAAAAGTTTTTAAATGATGAATGTCTTAATATACATAAGGAGGTCAGGGGGCAAACAGCTCTTCTGTTCACCACCTCCCACACCCCCACTCCCTGACCTTCTCACTTTTGTTAAAGGAGTTTATGAGAACTTTCTTTAACTATCCAATTAATAATCAACAGATATATATTAACTTTCTCCCTAGCTTAAAGATCAACAATGGAGCTAAAATCAAAAAATGTTTTTTAATTAAAAGAAAAGAATATAATTAGTAGTGTTTAGCAAAATAAATATTTTTTTTGGCTTTTTTTCCGCATACTACGCATTTTCCATCCTCAAAGTTTTTGAAAGGGATACACGAAGAGGTGGCGCCTGTGTCTTCTTTGATCTTTTCTTCACATTCTACAGAGCAACAGAATTTTAATTTAACCATTTTTCTCTCTTCTATAGCTTTTTTTAGATCCGTATATGAGTTTACATCTACGATATTCTCTTCAAGGAGTTTTTTGGCTTTTTTATATAAATTTTTTTGAATGGAATCCAATGTAGTTTCTATCTCCTCCAAAATTTTTTCTGATTTTATTGCCTTCTTTTCTCTCGCGTCTCTCCTTACAAGAATAACCTGTTCTTTCTGGATATCTCTTGGACCTATTTCTATCCTTATAGGTACACCTTTCAGTTCCCAATGGTTAAATTTGTACCCTGCCGTATATTCTTCTCTATCATCCAGGATAACTGAATATTTTTTATCTATGGCCTGTTTTATCTCGTTGGCTTTTTCTAAAACAGTTCTTTTCTCTTTTTCAAAGATTATAGGCACTATAACTACCTTTATTGGGGCCACATTTGGAGGGAGGACAAGTCCTTTATCATCCCCATGTATCATTACTAACGCAGCAACGCTTCGCGTCGTCAATCCCCAAGATGTCTGCCACACATATTTCTTTTTCTCGTCTTTGTCTATATATGTTATATCAAAGACCTTTGCAAAGTTTTGACCGAGATTGTGTGACGTGCCTCCCTGTATTGCTCTTCCATCAGGCATTAAAGCCTCTACAGTCGTAGTATACAGTGCTCCTGCAAATTTCTCTTTTTCAGTCTTGTACCCCGGTATCACAGGTATTGCTAGTAAATCCTCGTAAACTTCTCTGTATATATCCAAGATCTTCAAAACTTCTTCGTCCGCTTCTTCTTTCGTTCTGTGGCACGTGTGCCCCTCCTGCCACAAAAATTCTCTCGTCCTCATGAAGAGTTTTGTCATCTTTGTTTCCCATCTTACAATGTTTGCCCATTGATTGATGAGAAGAGGGAGATCTCTGTAACTTCTTATCCACTGCGAATACATGTAGTTTATGATAGTCTCAGAAGTTGGTCGTATTGCCAGTTTTTCACTCAATTTTTTATCTCCTCCGTGCGTTACCCATGCAACTTCAGGAGAAAAGCCTTCAACGTGCTCAGCTTCTTTTTTAAAGAATGTTTCAGGTATAAAAAGTGGAAAATATGCGTTTTCATGTCCCGTTTCCTTTATTCTTCTGTCTAAAAATCCCTGGATATTCTCCCAGATCGCGTATCCATATGGTCTTATAACCATGCATCCCTTCACAGGCGAGAAATCCGCTAGCTCCGCTTTTAAAATCACTTGATTGTACCATTCTGAAAAATTTTCAGATTTTTTTATTGTTATTCCATCATCTTCCGCCATGAGCTACCCTCCTAAAAATTCTTTCTGTGATAACAGTAAGACTAAGATAAGTTTTTAAAGAACAGTTTTTAACATGGAAATGAATCACTTCTTTCAGTCATGACTCTAAATTTTTTTAGAAACTTTAAAAACGTTTCGGTTGCACTGCGAACCCAGTGCACGCGTTAAGCGACATTCAGCTTCGCTGAAGTCCCTAATTCTTTAAAAAGAAAATGCACTGCAAACCCGCAACACAAAAGATGTAGGCTTTGCCTACATCGAAGTGTTGACGACATTCAGCTTCGCTGAAGTCACCACCCATAAGAACTCTTTTACTCCTCCCAAACACAGCATTTTATAGGGTGCCATTCACACTTTGGTATTTGGAACTCCAGGGTGCTTTGCGGGGCAAAAGATTATTAAGATGTTTAGGTTTAAATGAAAATGTGTTCATCTTCCTATATGTAGTAAATTAAGAAAAAAAGTGATTGATGATGATAAAAAATGGGCTTCATGATTTAAAACAATTCCTGTTAGGTTCCAAAAAGAGGATCTTATTCAGTATTTGGTTACTTGTTATTATATTCATCTGTCTAATGTGGGTAATTGGTGAAAATGTGAATGATCGAACAGTGAGCATTTCAACTTTGTTTTCTGGTCTGAGTACTTTCGTATTTTGGTGTTATCGTAAGAAGATTGCCTCTATAATCAAAAGATGGAATGCAACGCCCAGAACAAAATTTATTCTAATCGGCAGTTTTGGTGCCGTATGGGTTGAGTTTATTTTCTGGGTCTTTGAAAAAATTTTTGGTGCCGTTGGAGTTGCAGCCAGTCCAAACTTCATACTTGATTTAATAGCCACTATGCCCTGGTATATCCTCATGATTGTTTTGCTATGGAGAATTGAAACTAGATATAAATATACATTTACAGAATTGCTTCTTCTGGGTGGCGTTTATGAATTAGGAGCAGACGGTTTTATCGGATCATTTTTAGGAGGAACACTTTCTTTGGGTACAATACCACCGATCCTTTTTCTTATTCCATTGTTTGTCGTCGTATACTCATTCATGATCTTACCATGTAGCAGCCTTCTCGAGGAAGAAATCGATGGGATACGACAAGAGAAAGTCACGAAAAGAAGAATAAACAAATATATTTATGGTCTTCTTCCGTTAATCGGCTTGATACCCTATTTTATTCTCGGAATTCTAACTCTGATATGATAAGAATAAGCATTGCGATTGGAAGACGTTTAGTAGATAGTGATACGGTTTCACTCATCCAAATCGGCTATGCCAACTTCTTTTATCCACAAGACATTACATCCCAGTAACCTTTTCATTAATCTCCTTTACTTTTCCCACAGCTTCAATAGCTGTTTCCCCAAGTACGTAGATACACGGTTCAATTCCAAAAGCGCCCGGGTCTACAATGCAGTCTTCTCCCCTATACTCCTCTTCTATCATTTTTTTCAATTCTTCTTCTTTATTCGTTTTTCTTTTTATATAAAAAACGCTGAAAAGACTCTCAAGTACTTCTTTAAAATTCTTATCGTATCTTAAATTCAAAACAGCTCTTTTTTTAGGATATTTTTTCATAACACTGAAAAGAATTCCTGACGTATGCTTGGAGGCTCCGAACTCTGGATCAGAAACTCTTTTAAGTTTTCCTTTAATCTCGATCAATCTTCCTGGAAAAGCTGCAATCTCTAAGTAGCTTTTAGGGTTCTTTACAGCCATGGCAATATTGATCCTTACCTCGGGAACCAGTGGTCCGAGGTCCATCTTCTCTAAAAGCTCCGCAGCCTTTTCTATATTTTTTGTTACTTCATTCCTTTCATAGAAATTTTTTGTGTAGAGATTTAAACAGACATTGCAGTTTGGTATATGATGGAGTTTGCAGAGTTCTTTATTTTTCCGCAACTCGAAGCAAGTTGTGCACAAAAATTCCAGTATCTCTTCCTCTGAAAGTTTTTCGTTCAGAGCAAAAGCCAGTTTTTTAGCTATCTTTTCGCTTATTTTTAAAATTTTTTCATCAAAAACTCTTTCTTCTTTTAAATATTTGCTCACCATGGATTGACTGACGTTCAATCCTTTCGCTATTTCTTTCTGTGTTTTTCCATATTGTACAGATAAACTCTTAGCCACCAGTATTTTTACTACTGGAAAGATCTCCTCAATTAGTAAATAGCACGGCGGCT
>JAGLWR010000210.1 GCA_023133315.1 Methanomicrobia archaeon
CTTTTACTTCTATTTATTCTTATTTAATTCACTCCGCAAAACAGATCGGAAACTATTTGACACACATTCTCAAGGAATTTTTTATCTTCCTCTGTAAAAGGTGAGAGAGAGTGGGAGTCAATGTCGAGTTCACCTATAATTTCTCCATTTTTAAAAATGGGAATAACGATCTCAGATTGAACTTTTGAACTGCAGGAGAGATATTTGTTTCTTTGGAGACATCCTGCACGACGAATGTTTCCTTTCTTTCTGCTGCCTGCCCGCATATACCCTTACCTATGGGTATCCTCACGTGTTCTGTCGGTTCTCCTACAAAGGGACCAAGAACAAGGTGTTTTTTCGATTCGTCAACGATGTAGAACCCCACCCAATCGTAATGTGCAACACGATCTCGGAGTAATTTACAGATGATCTTGAGTTTTTCATTTCTATCGAATGGGTCATCTACAACCTCTCTGACTTTATTAAGGAGCAGATGGAACTGCTCTATTTTATCTTTCATGTTTTCTCCTTTGTAGGCATATTTTTCATTCCTCTTGCATTATCAATCTTTCTACAACTATAGGTTTCATTTTTTGTGCTTACTTAGAAGTATATTCCCCATTATTTTTTTAAGCTTTTGTGCCAAATTCGCTGAAACCCCAAACATTTATAACACTCGACGGTGAGTTTTCATCGTGAAGATAAATGACGTATACTGCAAATCTGTTTTGTCAAAATCCGGGATATATGGGGTAGATTATGCTTTAAATCCATACACGGGATGTGAACATGGTTGTGTCTACTGTTATGCCATTTTTATGAAGAAATTTACAAACCACGAGGAAAAATGGGGTGAGTTTGTCGATGTGAAGATAAATGCTCCGACAGTTTTATCAAAAGAGATAAAAAAGTTTCAAAAAGGAGGCATTCTTATATCTTCAGTAACAGACGCGTATCAGCCTTTGGAGAGGAAATATGAGGTTACGAGAAAATGTTTGAATGTATTATCGAATCATGATTTCCCTGTTACTTTTTTAACAAAATCGGATCTTATTCTCAGAGATCTGGATTTAATAGAGAAAATGGATGCCGAGGTAGGAGTTACCTTCACCACCATAGACGAAAATATACGAAAAATCTTTGAGCCGAAGGCGTCTTCTATCGAGAAAAGGATCAACATTCTGGAAAAGATAGAGAATAACTATGTATTTTTCGGACCCATACTTCCCGTATTTTCAGACTCCGAAGAAAAGATCAGGGAAGCGTTTACGAAGTTCGAAGAGAAGAACGTGAAATGTATATACATAGATAAAATGAATTTATATCCAAATGTCTGGAGAAGAATAAAAGAGATTCTGGATCATAAAACTATCTTGGCATATCAAAAAATTAAAGAATCTGAAGAATATCCATTTTTATTGAAAAAAAGAATTTTGGATATTTTAAAAGATTTTAATTTTGAATATAAGGTTGGATGGTAAAATTACTCTATTTTTATTGCATTTATATTTTTTAGATTCAATGAAGGAATATTGAATCCATTTTCATAAACTATTTCAGGGTTCATATCTCTTATTTCGTACAGATCAAAAGTTTTTCTATCGCTCTCCGTGATGAATGTTATTTTTTCAGCTCTGGATTTGCATATAGCCTTGTCCAGGATTTTGTTCAAATCTACCCTGTTATATCTATTTTCTATTATGTCTTCTATGGAATAAAAAATATTTAAATCACGGGGAGAAAAATAGAGGATGTTTGTGACTTCTCCATAGACGGATAACGAGTTTTTGCTGTCTACAAACTCTACTATTTTTAGATACTTCA
>JAGLWR010000211.1 GCA_023133315.1 Methanomicrobia archaeon
TGTGGTGGGAGTCTATACCTGCTCGGTCCGAGGGCCACTCCAGGATCGATGAGTATCTTCACATCATTCGTTTCGATGTACGTAGCCATCGATCTTGCACCGAAACTGTCAAACGCAAGGGGAGATATCTTCATCATTTGTATTATGAGAGAAATGGTTTATTAAATGTGATGTATTTTTTCGTGAAACGTTTTGGGATGTATGAATCATGTCTCAACAAAATATTAATAAGCATCAAACGAAATAAAAAATATGAATCTCAAGGAGATAATCGTAGTATCCTTGGAAAATTATGCTGAGAATATGCGGCTCACTGTTCCATTCTTAGTACCCACTATTTTCATAACAGCTTTTATTTATCTCACAAACTTAGATTTAGGACTGGCCATAGAACTGAAAGCGTTGTTAAATCTGGACAATCTGCTTTCGATGCTGCAAAACATAAATCTAAACATAGAAATGAAGATATTTATTTCTTATTTTTCTATTTATCTTCTCCTTTTAATCTTTGGAATTGGAATAGATATTGGATTTCTTAAAAAAGAGATCGAAGAAGAAACATCGCTGGAAAAAGGAATCAAGGAAAGTTATAAAAGTTTTTTAGTTCTTATTTTACTTTCAGTTTTTTATTTTCTGCTCGTCTATCTCATGTTCTCTGTTTTACCGAGAACCTATTTTTACGGAGGAATTTTTATACTCACGTTCTTTTTTCTCTACACGTTTCCCAGTATTATCCTCGATAACAACAATTTTATACCCGCAATTTTCCAAAGTGTTCAGAGAATAGTTAAAAGCCCGATAAAATCTATTTTCATATACATTTTGTCTCTATTCTTTCTTTTTTTGAGTTTAATATCACTTTTTTATGAATTAATATATTTTCCCATTATTTTAATGTTCATTCTGCCTTTGATTATAAATTTTATAACGTTATCTTATTTGCAAGAAGAAAAAGAAGGAGAGAAATGTCCGGAGTGTGGAGGGATACTGGAAGAATATGATGGGATGTTTATATGCACTCAGTGCGGGGCAGAATATGTCTATGAATGAAGTTTCTTTGTTCATAATCGAGAAAATAAGGGAAAATAATTATAAAGTAGATTTACAGAGGCTAAAAATAGAAGCATCTAGAAAATATAATCTTGATAAGGTAATAAGGAACTCAGATATTCTAAAATTTACAGAAGATCCAAAAATTGTGGAAATACTCAGAAAAAAGCCGATGAGAACGCTCTCGGGAATAGCTGTTGTAGCGGTAATGACGAGGCCTGCACAATGTCCCCACGGGAGATGTACTTATTGTCCTCGAGGAGATGATGCATGTCAGAGTTACACAGGAAAAGAACCCGCATCGTTGCGTGCCATTCAAAATAAATTTGATCCCTATGAACAGACGTTAGAGAGATTGAGGCAGTTGAATAGAATAGGGCATCCCACTGATAAAATAGAGTTAATAATTATGGGAGGAACGTTTCCATCGGAATGTCTGGATTATCAGGAGTACTTTGTTAAAAGGTGTCTGGATGCCATGAACTCAAAAGATTCTTTGATTTTGGAGGAAGCTCAGAAAAATAACGAAAGATCAAGGGTGAGGTGCATAGGAATGACGTTTGAGACACGACCCGACTGGTGCAAAGAGTCTCATATCTCACGAATGCTTGATTTTGGGGTAACGAGGGTGGAGTTAGGCGTCCAGAATACCTATGATTCAATCTATAAACTGGTAGAAAGGGGACATACGGTGAAAGATGTCGTCGAGTCGACCCA
>JAGLWR010000212.1 GCA_023133315.1 Methanomicrobia archaeon
GTACGACAACGCCGATGCTGCGTTAAGCGTTACATTTGACGACTGCGATGAAAATCAGTACCTGTTAGCGTATCCAATAATGGAGAACTACGACATCAGAGGAAGCTTTGGCATCGTTACATCGTGGGTGGGGGAAACAATAGAACAGCCCGAAGGCATATTCATAAAGAAGATGAACTGGGAGGAAATAAAAAAGCTCAATGCTCATGAGATTGCTTCCCATTCGTGCAGCCATCCACTTTTGACCGAACTAGATGAAAAAAAGCTTCTTTTTGAGATCCAGGAATCTAAAAGGATTATAGAGGAAAAGACAGGAAAAAAATGCATAACGATGCACTACCCCTATTCAAAAACGGATGAAAACATAAAAAGGATCTTAGAAGCATCAGGTTACATCTGTGCACGAACGCTTGAAAGTAAAATAAACACAGATCCAGATTTTTATGAGATATCCTCATACGCAATCTTTGACGACGATCACCCTTCTCTTGAAGAGCTAACGGATCTCCTTAAGGTATCCAAAAAGGAAAGAGGCTGGGTCGTGATCATGTACCACCACATAGACGAAAGCCCTGAAGATTATACGACGGGATCGTATTTACCCCTCTGTCTCACTCCAGAAACTTTTGAGAAACAGATGCAGCTGTTCTCATCAGAAGATCTCTGGATTGCTCCGTTAGGTGAGGTATCCTCATATTTAAGACAAAAAGAAACCTGCACGATACACGTAAAAAAATCCCTCACCAGAATAAAAATAATAGTCGAATCAGAATATGATACACCGCTCACCTTAAAGATAAAACTCAACTGGTGGAAAGTAAAAGTGGAAGGAAGCCTCACCGATGGAGAATACTCAGGATGTTTTTATTTGAATGTACTTCCAAATAAAGAAATTGTTATTTACAGGAAGTTGGTTTGAAATAGAACTAAATTTAAATATCTTTTATCTCCTCTCCCCCAAACTCCTCTTACAATCAGAACAGAGTGTAGACGGTTTTTGCAGTGCTTCCCATAGGGAATTAGAGAACTGCATAACACAATGATTTAAGCAATGTCCCAATCCCATGTAATGTCCTACCTCGTGTATAACTTCTTTTACTATAATCTCAGTATTTTCTAGTCGGTATATTGATACTATGGCCCCTTTATCCCTTATCGCAAGTCCAAAAATAAAGTTCATTCTATCTGTGAACATATCTTCTTTGATGATCCAAACAGCAGGAACATCGTGTTGAAATAGGTGATCAAGAAGTTTCGGGGCGTAGCATTGTTTTCTTAAAGGATCGTATGTATACGATGGGAGTTCAAGCTCTCCTTTATTCATTACGTCTATATTATACGTTTCACAAATTCTCGAGATTATTACATCGGTATCTATATTGGGATGATAAATTGCTATTTTTCTCATCTGATAAATATAGAAACTTAAATTATATAAACTTCCGTATTCCATGTATAAATGTGACAGAGTTTAGTGAAAAATATCTTGAAGAAGTAAGAAAAAAGATCCTCCTCGCAGTAAGGAATATAGAACTTTATTCCAAAAATGAGGACAGTAAAGAGGCTGCAAGAAGTGCAAGAAATCTTTTGAAAAGAGGAGAGTCAGGTCCTCTCGATGTCCGGGCTGAATCGATCTTTGCATCCAAACTCATACTCACTTCCGTTCTTGAAAAGATCAGAGAGGAAAAGATCGGAAAAAAACAGATGGAACTTGATAGGATGGCATATGATCTCAAAGATGTGAGTCTGG
>JAGLWR010000213.1 GCA_023133315.1 Methanomicrobia archaeon
TAATCGTGGTGGCAAATAAGCAAGATATTCAAAACGCGTTGAGTATCGAAGAAATAAGGAGGGAGATGAAGTTACCGGAATCTATAGAGATTGTACCTACAGATGCTGTACACAAAAGGGGAGTTTTTGAAGCTTTTGAGGCCTTAATAAGAAAAATTGAAGGAAGTAGGTGAAAAAGGTTTTAGATAAAATTTAAATGAACTGAAGAACGGATAACCACAATATTTATAAAGGTTTCTATGAAGAGATGTTCAGAGATTCTTTGAGCGAGCAGAAAATGCGCCGAGTTCAAAGGTGATATTATGAAGAAGCTGAGTAAAACTAATCCACGATTAATTAAACTCGTGGAAGATCTGAGGAATAAGGGGTATAAAGACAGTGTAAATCTTTGGATAGAAATTTCTAAGAGATTATGCAGACCTACAAGAAAGATGTCTGAACTAAACCTCTGGAAACTTGATATGTATACTAAAGAGGGAGACATTGTAATAGTGCCTGGAAAAATTCTGGGAGATGGAAATTTAGGACACAAAATTACAGTATCTGCATTGAAATTTTCAAAAAAAGCTTACAATGATATCCTGAAAGCTGGTGGAGACGCTATCACAATAGAGGAACTTATGGAAAGAAATCCGCAGGGAAAAAACGTAATTATAATGGAGTGATCGTATGATTATAGATGGAGAAAATTTGATTTTGGGAAGAACTGCATCTATTGTTGCCAAGAAACTTCTTAATGGAGAAAGTATTATCATAATCAATGCAGAGAAAATGGTAATAACTGGAAATGAAAAAGATATTTTCGAAAGATTTAAACACAGATTGGAATTGAAAGACCTTGCCAATCCAAAAAGAGGTCCAAATTATCCAAAGAGTTCTGAAAGAATAGTGAAGAGAGCTGTCAGAGGTATGATTCCTTATAAAAAACCTAAAGGAAGAAAAGCATTGAAAAAATTGAGAATATACGTGGGAACTCCTGAAGACCTTAAAGATCATGAAGTAACAAAATTAAAAGATGCTGAGTTAAATAAAGAAAAATCTTTAAAATATATAACTATAAAAAAATTGTCTAAATATTTAGGAAGCTAAAGGGGATAAAATGAAAAGAATAGTCCAGTCATCTGGAAAAAGGAAATCGGCAATTGCAAGAGCTGTAGTAAAAGAGGGAAAAGGTAAGATGAAGATAAACCATAAACCTTTACGTATTTATGAACCTGAGTTTGCAAGGATGAAAATAATGGAGCCTTTAATGCTAGCAGGTGATGTTATAAATAAGATAGACATAGACGTGAAGGTTGAAGGGGGAGGAGTTATGGGGCAAGCTGAAGCTGTGAGAACAGCTATTGCACGAGCACTTATAGATTGGACACAAGACTCAACTCTTAAGGATACGTACATGAAATACGACAAAGTGATGATAAAAGGTGACATAAGAAGAACAGAGCCCCATAAACCAAATGCTTCTTCAAGAGGGCCAAGAGCAAAAAAACAGAAATCTTACAGGTGAAAAAATGATAATTCCTGTGAGATGTTTTACATGCGGAAAACCGATAGGACATTTGTATGCCAAGTACAAAGAAAGGATAGATGCTGGTGAAGATCCAAAAGAAATCTTGGATGATCTGGAAGTGGAAAGATACTGTTGCAGAAGAATGATCTTGACACATGTTGAACTTATAGATGAAATTTTAGAGTATAGTGTTTAAGGGGGCCGTAGGGTAGCCTGGACCAT